>JAGWPQ010000662.1 GCA_028877045.1 Bacteroidota bacterium
AAAACCGAACCTTCGGCACCCTGATGCAACCAAACTTTTTCTACACCACGATCCAATAATTCCTGCGCCTGAATTTGCATGATAGAATTATTTCCGTTGCATAAAGCAGGCAATTCATCTTCGTTTGGCGTTACCATGAATACACCTCTAAAATGAAGCGATGATAATTTTTGTGCCGGCGGAACAGAAACAGGCTCTATAATAAATGGGATATTATTTTCATGCGAAAAACCGGAAAGCCAGGCAATTGTTTCGGGACTGATATTGGCATCGGCAACAATATGCGAAGCGGTTAATAACATATCGATATTATTTTCCAAATGTTCGGGTGTTATCAAATGCAGTGCTGCATTGGTTATGAGCGCAGTGAACAAAGAACCGTCAGCATTTAAAATGCCGGTATATCTTCCGGTTAGTGAATGATTGGTGATGGATGCATCTAATTTTATTCCGGTGTAAGTACAAATTGCTTTCAACCAATCGCCTTCGCCATCATTTCCAAAAACGCTGATCAATTGAACAGGCACATTCAATAAAGCCAATTGATGTGCAATGTTTCGGCTAACACCGCCGGCACTGCGATGAACGGTTGCATCGTTGGTGGTTGCCAATAACATTGACTTTGATGCACTGTACAATTCATCGACCAATGCGGCACCGATACATATAACTGGTTTTGACATGAGGGCAAAAATAGACGATAGTATTTATAAATTAAAGTTTGTCTGTCACATTGAGCTTGTCGAAATGTGATTAAGGTTTAAATATCGACTTCAACAAGCTCAGTCTGACAAACGCTTTGAATAATTTTCAATCCCTGATTAAGCAAAGTATTTAAATCAGGAATAAAAAAAATCCCCTCAACTTTCGTCGAAGGGATATTCACAACTAAAAACAATTGAAAAAATTAATCAGGTTTCTTACCATCCAAAAAAGTGTTGATGGTAGAAATATGTGTGTTATTATTTTCGTCTTTATTCACCGTGTACTTGCTATAAAAATTTTCTACAGAAGTAAGTGTGTTACCAAACAATTCCATGTTGCGGCGAATGTATGCAGGCACACTGTCGAACTCATTATTAGGATCGGAAGTGTTCATGTTAAAAGAAAGGTTGCGCAGTTTTTGAATGCGTTCGGCAGCTCTTTTTCTTTGTTCTTCGGCTTCATCCAACTCAACATCCTGCATAGAAACTACGGGTTGCGGTTTTTCCTCTTTTTCGGTAACCTCGAATTTTATTTCTTCAACAACTTCTTCTTTCACTTCAAAATGTAATTCTAACTGTGGCTCTTCAGCAACAGGCTGTTCAGGCTGAACATGTTGTTCCTGCTGTGTTTCAGGCTCTTCATAAATTTTTGAAGGCTTTGACAAAAAGCTATGTGAAGTAACAGTTGTAACTGATTTTTCAGTTAATTTAAAATCATTCAAATTTTCTTCAGCAACAACTTTCGAAATATTAACTTCTGTTTCCTGTACCGGAACAGGTACTATTGTTTCTTCAGTTATTTCAGTACTTAATTCGAAGTGTAAAATTTCGTTGCCCTTTTCATCCAATATTTCTTCTTCCTGAAAATCAAAATCCAAAGAAGATGAACTGAAAATTTTAACCGGTTCTTCCTCAGCTGCTATTTCATTTAATAATGGCGCAAATGAATAATCGTCTTCAACAACTTGTTCTTTTTCCTGAATAGCAACGGGCACAGGTGCTTCGGTTAATTTTTCTTCTTCACCTTCAACCCCAAGTGTCATTACAATCTTTTCGAGCTTAGGCTCAGGCTTTTTAACTTCAACAGGTTTGGCAAACGGATCTTTTGCATCAAATCCCGTTGCAATCAATGTGATACCGATTTTTTTATCGAGCGAATTATCATAGCCCATACCAACAATCACATCGGTATTTTCCCCGGCCTGCATGCGTAAATAATTATTAATTACTTCCACTTCATCCATGGTACATTCATCATCACCTTCGGCACTGTTGATGTTTATTAAGATCCATTTTGCACCTTTAATATCATTATCATTCAATAATGGAGAAGTCAATGCTTCTTCAATGGCACGGATGGCGCGGTTTTCACCATCAACTTCGGCTTTGCCGAGAATTGCAACACCACCATTTTTCATTACGGTGCATACATCTGCAAAGTCAACAATAATATGTCCGCGGCTATTGATAATATCGGTGATACATTTTGCAGCAGTTGCCAAAACATTATCGGCTTTGCTGAAAGCTTCTTTCATTTTTAAATTGCCATATTGCATGCGCAATTTATCGTTGCTGATAACAAGCAATGTATCAACATAAGGTTTTAATTGTCTGATACCTTCCTCGGCCTGTTGCATACGGCGCGGACCTTCAAAACCAAATGGCGTTGTAACAATACCAACGGTTAAGATGCCCAATTCCTTGCAAACCTGCGCCACTATTGGTGCTCCGCCGGTTCCTGTACCACCGCCCATTCCGGCAGTAATGAATGCCATCTTGGTATTTACTTCCAGAATACTTTTTATTTCTTGCAATGATTCTTCAGTTGCAGCTTTACCAACTTCGGGATTGGCACCAGCACCTAGTCCTTGTGTTAAATGCGGACCTAACTGAATTTTGTTGAGGACTTTACTTTGCTCAATTGCTTTTGCATCGGTATTGCAGATAATGAAATCAACACCTTCAATACTTTGAGCATGCATAAAATTTACGGCATTGCTGCCACCACCACCAACACCAAGAACTTTGATGATTGATGATTTCTGCTTCGGTAAATCGAAGTGAATCATAGTTTACGGTTTAACGGTTAGTAAGTAATGAACCGGTTTTCTATCGGTATCGGATTTATATTATGTTGTAAGTTGTAGGTTTTAAGTTTTAAGTTGTCATCAACTTATTACTTACTACTTATCACTTACTATTTTATCACCTGATCTTCTTCCTCTTTAAACAAGTCGATCAAATTATTTTTAAACTTGTCCCAGAATTTTCCTTTTCTCTCTTTCACATCAACAACTTTTTCTTCTGTTTCAACTTTTGTTTCAGCTTTATCAACAGTTAATTTTCTCGGCACTTCTACTTTCTTAAATCTTTCAGCAAAATCTTTATACTTGTGCTCGTAATCGCTGTATCCTTTTAATATCAATCCCAAACAAGTTGAATACATTGGTTTCTTTAACTCCTCGATATGATTTGGTGCCAGATGTTCGTTTGGCAAACCAATCCTTGCATTTAAATGTGTGATGTATTCTGTTAACTGAATTAAATGTTTCAGCTGAGAACCGCCACCGGTAAGGATTATACCGCCATTCAATGCTTTATTATCCAAACCGATTTGTTTCAAATGATAATCAACAAAATCCAATATCTCCGTCATTCTTGCCTGAATGATCTGCGCTAAATTTTTTACACTGATCTCTTTTGCAGGCATACCTTTCAATCCCGGAATGGTGATGTATGCATTTGCCTTTGCTTCCTCGGCCAAAGCACTTCCAAATTGTACTTTCATTGCTTCGGCCTGACTTTTTAATACTCCCAAACCCATCCTGATATCGTTAGTAATGTTTTCGCCACCGAAAGGAATTACTGCTGTGTGTTTTAAAATGCCTTCATAAAAAACAGCAAGATCACTGGTACCGCCACCAATATCCAAAATGGCAACACCTGCTTCCATATCAATATCACTCATCACCGCGCTGGCACTTGCCAATGGTTGCAACACCAAGTCTTTTGTTTTTAATCCGCTCTTTTCAACTGCACGGTTTATATTTCTGATCGCATTTCTATCACCGGTGATGATATGAAAATTCGCTCCCACTTTCACACCATTAAAACCAATCGGTTCTTTGATGTTCTGTATATTATCTACATGAAAATCCTGGGGTATCACATCAATGATCTGATCGCCTGCAGGAATAAAAGTTTTTCTTTGATTCTCTACCAACTGATCAATTTCCCATGCCTGAATTTCATTGTCGGGTTCCTGACGCACCATATCGCCACGGGTTTGTAAACTCTTGATATGATGACCCGCAATACCAACATACACTTCATTTATTTCCAGATCAGGATTGCTATCGTAACAATTTTGCAATGCAGCCTGAATAGCTTTAATTGTTTGATCAATGTTCAACACCTGTCCATGCTGCACACCATTGCTGTTGGCACGGCCAAAGCCCAATATCTCTAATTTACCGTGTTCATTTTTTCTTCCGGCAATAGCTGCGATCTTGGTTGTACCAATATCTAATCCAACAATTATAGGCGCTTCATTTAAACTCATAAAAATCTTTTTGTTGTTATTCCAGGATACTGTTTTTTATTTTTTTTCAATCTTCAAATCTTAACTCATCATCTGTTGTCTCACTTCTTTCAGTGAAAGAAGTGCTCACTTGTACGTTCTGTTCGCTACTGATCTTTTGACATCACTGCCTTGGGCTTTGCTCTATCTGCCGCAACTTTTTTCGGCTTAACTGCCCCATGACTAACAGATAACGATTTATTGTTCACTTTATTTTGTTTATTAGCAACAACATTTTTATTTAGCGGCTTTTCGGTTTTATTGGATTTTAAGGGCGCAACACTTATCGGCAATTTTGGCGCTGCCTGCACAGTATCTTTTCCAACACTTGCCATAAGCTGTTTAGCCTCTACCGAATCTATCAAAGCCTTGCCCACACCGCGTTTTACAGCCACTACCTGACCATCAAACTGCACATCGATCTTCTCATATTTATTCATACCGTTCTGTAACCATGCCTGTTTATAGAAGCTGTACAAACGGTCAAACTTATTTTCCAGATCATCGGCATTGCCCAATTCAATTACCTGATCGCCGATGGTTGGTATCATTTCAAAACCGGCATTCGGCAAAATGGCGACCTGCGAAACCTGAGCCATCCAAAAGCTATCGGCCACAATAAATTTTCCAAGCTTCACTACATTGTAGAGCATTTCACTATCCGGCTCCGATAAAATTTCTTTATTACTCGGAAAATTCGTGAACACCGGAACTCTTGCACTCAACTTATCGCTCAAAGGCAAGCGAACTGCTGTGCTGTCGACATAAAAAGAACTTCCATCCGCACTAAAAACCCTTGCCACCGGTTGACGTTCTTCGATATTTATATGCAACAACCGGTTATTATCAAAGAACATTTCGGCATTATTCACCCACATATTTTTTTTCAAAGCAGCTTCTAATGCTTTTAAATTGATGGTTGATAAATCTTTTCCGATAATATTTCCGTTGCTGTTAATTAAATCCATCACATCTTTTTCATCAATAAAAACATCTTTCTCTGCACCAGTGATTTCGATCTTTACATCATCACATTTCCTGTGATTCTTTTTTTGGATCGCAGCACCAAAAAGAATGACAGTGCCTGTACCAATCAACAGCCACAAAGCCTGCACTATTCTTTTTTTCCAATTAATATTTTTCATTTTAATTACTCAATATTTCTTTCACCGGTAAAATCAATGCATCAATATCTCCGGCACCTGCCATTATCAATAACTTTGGTTTATTCCCTTTTACCCAATCTTTCAATTGTTCTTTTGACAATACTTTTTTATCAGCCGATTTCATTTTGTTTAAGATCAATTCGCTTGTTACACCTTCCATCGGCAATTCTCTTGCGGGATAAATAGGCAACAGAATTATTTCATCAGCCATGTCTAAATTTTTTGCAAATTCATCAGCCAAATCTTTTGTGCGGCTGAATAAATGCGGTTGAAAAACAACGGTCATTTTCTCATTTGCAAACAAACTTTTTACGCCCGTTATCAATGCTTTCAATTCTTCGGGATGATGGGCGTAATCATCAATCAAAACATGCTCATCGTTCTTCAACACATATTCAAATCTTCTTTTCACGCCTTTAAAATTGGCAATGGCTGTTTTTATTTTTTCATCGTCGATCTTCAAATACTTCGCAACAGTTATGGCAGCAATTGCATTTTCTATATTGTGCAAACCGCCCATGTGCAATAAAATATTTTTCAAAGACCAATCTTTGGCAACAATATCAAACACATACGATCCTTGCTGCACCTGCATATTAGCCACATGAACATCGGCACGGGCATCATCATAACTATACGTAAAATGATGATCGGCTTTTAATTCATCACTTCTTTTCAATTCATATTTGCTTACTAGGAATCCGCCGGATTTTATTTTTTGAGAGAACTGGATAAAAGCTTTTTCCACTTCTTCTGCAGTCCCATAAATGTCTAAATGGTCGGCATCCATTGCTGTGATCACTGCAACATCAGGAACTAATTTCAAAAAGCTTCTGTCGTATTCATCTGCTTCAACAACAACAACATTTTTTTCGCTGCTCCAGAAATTGGTGTTGTAATTAGCCGCAATACCGCCGAGAAAAGCATTGCATCCAAATCCGGTATCACGCAAAATGTGAGCGATCATTGTGGTGATGGTTGTTTTACCATGCGTACCGGCAACACAAACATTAAACGAACTTTCTGTTATCCACTGCAACACATCGCTGCGCTTTACAACTTTATAATTGTTTTGCAAGTAATACAACAATTCTGCATGTTGTTTTGGTATTGCCGGCGTATAAACAACAGCATCAACATCTTTGGGAATCAGATCAACACGTTCTTCGTAATGAATATTGATGCCAATGTTTTCCAGATCTCTTGTCAGCACAGTTTCTGTTTTATCGTAACCACTCACTTCAATTCCTCTCGAAACAAAATATCTTGCCAGCGCACTCATACCAATGCCGCCGATGCCGATGAAATAAATTTTCTGTATGTTATTTAATTCGCTCACTTAATATTTTTCAAAATTTCTTTTGCAATAATTTCATCAGCATTATTTACTGCCAATAATTTTATGTTTTGTTTTAACTGTTGTTGTTTTGCTTCATCAAATAATAAACCGATTGCTATAGAAAATAATTTTTCTTTTGCTTCGCTGTCCTTTACCATCAATGCTGCATTTTTATCAACCAGATTTTTTGCATTGCTTGTTTGATGATCTTCGGCAGCATGCGGAAAGGGAACAAACACCACAGCTTTATCCGACACACATAATTCCGAAACCGACATGGCGCCCGACCTTGATATCACTGTATCTGCAGCCGCATAAGCCATTTCCATTTCTTTGATAAATTCGCTCACCCACACATTTTTATACGCTTTCCCTTTTACAATATATTCGGCAGCATTATTCTTTCCGGTTTGCCAGATAAGTTGAAAATTTAAATTTTCAATTTCGGGCAGATGCGAAGCGATAACATCGTTTATGCTTTTTGCACCAAGACTTCCGCCAACAACAAACAATGTTTTTTTCTTTTCATCCAA
>JAGWPQ010000011.1 GCA_028877045.1 Bacteroidota bacterium
ACCGCCCACTGCAAATGAATGAATATCTACTCCAAGCATTTTTAAAAATGGTTTCCCGGCAAACAAGAACAAGATCATCAGTGCACCTGAAATAATGGTGGCTTTAAATTCCTGAATGATGCCCGTTTTTGTTTTGATAGAAATTAATAAAGGAATAGAACCTACCACATCAATTACAGCAAACAGCGTAAATGAAACGGTTACTAATTCGTCGATATTAAAATTCATACTGAACAATTTAGTACAAATGTAAAAACATCCTGCTGCAGACAGGATGTTTTTTAATGACTGATGAACTAAAAAGCGATGTCACATTGAGCTTGTCGAAATGTGTTTAATGTTTTTAAATGACTTCGACAAGCTCAGTCTGACAATCATTTTAAAAGCATTTTGGTTTCTAATTAATTTAAAAATCAAAAGTTTTCTTGCGCAGCATCAAGTATTGCTGTTGCAGAATGCGCAGGCAATTGATACATAAACAATCGGTATATAAACTTTCAACATAAACACGCTCATCGTATTTTAATTTTACCTGGCTGCACTGGCATTCTAAAACGTTGCCAACCTTACACTCGAAACTGGTATTGCAGCGCGGACAATTTTTATTTTCGTGATGAGCCATGCAATAGTTTATTGGTTTATTAGTTTACTTGTTAATTGGTTTGTTTTTATAAATGAACGGTCACGCCTGCATTAATTAAAAACGGGATGGAATTATAGCCACGCACATCAAAGAATTTTTTATTTGTGATGTTTTGTGCATCAGCAAAAAGCTTGATATTCTTTTTAACCTGATATTCGGCATAAGCGTTCAGTAAAAAATAATCATTCAATAAAACATCGGCCTGTGTATATCCGCCTACATCGTATCTTTTGCTTACATATTTTCCGCCGATACTTGCATAGAATGCAGGCGTGAACTGATATGCAGCGGTTATGTTGATCGTGTTTTTTGGACGGCGTAATGAGTAATTATATGTGGTATCATTAAAAGTAATCCTGCTTTCGGTTGTTTCTTTCGACAACAATAAACTGTAGTTGGCAGTGATGTTTAATTTTTTTGTTGGACGGGCAGTCACCTCATATTCCAAACCATTTACTTTTTGCAAAGTATAGTTGAAATATTGATACGAGATATAATTATAATCGATACCATTATTAATATTCCGGTAAAAAAACACCAACCGCTGACTGAATTTTTTAAGCTGCTGCTGCACACCCACTTCATAGTTTACAGAAGTTTCGGGTTGCAGATTTTTATTGCCACTGTAGGTATCATATAACTGATAAATACTTGGTGCTTTAAAACCCGATGCAATGCTTCCGAAAATACGGAACTGATCATTTATTTTGTACGATGGATTAAATGTGAAAGTAGAATTTGATCCGTAACGCGAATGATGATTGTATCTTAATCCTGCTTCAACATTTAAATTCTTATAATTGAGAAATAAGGAAGTGTAAAACGAATTTTGACTCATGCCTGTATCGTTGAATACACTTTTGTATGGCCCCCAGCTACTTAAAGAATTGTATTGGCTGTTCATAGAACTGTACCTGAGATCGGTACCCACCAATAGGCTGAAATACTGATGCAGTTTAATGTTGGCATAGAGTTCGGCAAACTGTGCAATGCTGCTATAGTCAAGTAATTGAAACGAACTTGGATTAGGTATCGAAGCATTGTCGTTATAATTACGCTGTATTTTGCTATACTGATAGTTACCAACAAAACTTAGTTTCTCATTTTTATATTGAAAGCCTGTTCCGGAGATCCATGATTTATTATGTGCATCATAATTGGTTGCATCGGCAAACGGACCTGCATCAAGTCCCGCAGTATATTGGCTGTATTGCGAGAAAGCTTTGAACAATAATTTTTTTGTTGACTGATATTGTAATGCAACGCTGGCCGCATCTCCATTGTATCCATCCTTATCAAAGTTTTTACTTCCGGTGCTGTCGTAAGCAGCAGAAAAACCATTCGAAACTAATTTAGAATAACGTGCTGTGTAAGAAAATTTATCTTCTTTTCCATACAACTGAAAATTGCCTTTAAATGTTCCCAGATTGCCGCCGGTAATGGTTGATTTAAAATTAAAAGGAGCAGAAATATTATTTTTTATGGTGATGATATTGATCACACCTGCGATGGCATCACTGCCGTATAAGGTTGATTGGGCGCCTTTACAGATCTCAATTCTTTCCACATCATTGATAGAAAATAAATTCAGATCAAATTCATTATTGATCATTGATGGATCATTCACAGGAATGCCGTCAACCAAAATCAATGCACGGCCACTGGCGGCACCACGCATGTATAAAGTTTGCACGCTGCCTGCATTATTTAAGGCACCGTTAATAGTAATACCTGCCTGTTCGTTCAATAATTCGGCTACTGTTTTGCCTGCACTTTTTTCGATCTGTTCTTTCGAAATAACTGAAATCACTTTTCCGGTAGTGCTTTGTTTTTGTTCGGTTTTATTGGCCGTAACAATAACCGGATCTAAATCATTGCCATGCAATGTGTCTTGTTGTGAGAATGCCAGAATGCTTACCAGCATTGATGTTGAGAGGAGCGTTAATTTTTTGCCCATTGTTTAAATGTTTTGTTTGTTAACAATGAGCTTTCAGGAAAATAAAAAAACGGAGAAATATAAACTGCCCTGCAGAGGCATTTTACATTCCATGCTTTTCGCCCGAAAGCCGTGAATGAAATGGTGCAGATGGCAGGTCTTCTGGCTCAGCATTTACTTCTCCTTCCCATCTCGTAAAACGAGGCAGTGGATTATTGAAGTGCCTTTCTATTCCTCCCCCTCGGGGAGGTTAGGTGGGGCTGCTTTACAGCTACGGGGATAGCTCCTGAATTTAACAGGATTCCCTTTTAATTCCGATCATTCGGAAACCAAACGCAGGACAAAAGTATCATTTCAAAATTGTAAATGAAATGAATTTGTTCACGCAGTGGTGAAAAGTCTGTAAGGTCAAAAGTGCAGTTGCACTAATTCAAAGTATTGTTGGATTAATGATTTCTTGCTATCAATCCCACATTAATCCCACAGCAATCCCACAACAACCCACATTATTGTGAGAAAATGTGGATTTACTGTGGCTGTAATATATGTTTAGTACATATCTGATATAGCTCAGATACCTCTAAACACACAACAAAGATTGCCCGATTTTTTTGGGGGAGGCTTTTGGCAACACCGGCAAATTACAAATACAAAACCAGTTACCGACTTGGGATGGATGCCTGCGCGTATTTTGTTGGCAATTATGTTTTAGGAACACTAAAAAATTTTCTACGAAAACGTTCGATACTTAGTTTATGAGGCTTTGATTCATGAAACATTTTTTTGGAAAATGACGGGTATTTTGCAAAAGGAATTTTTATTAAAAATGGCTGATGTAAAAAGAAGTTCAAAAAAAGGAACGTTTGTTTAGGGCTTCCAAAAATTGAATCAATCCATTCTTATTCATGATTAAGATAATTTCTCTAATTTATTTACCATGTATAAGAAACTGCCGATAATATTTTTAATATCCGAAAAGTAAAGGCTACATAGCTTTTTATCATTATTCTCAAAACCCATTAAAATCTTTTTTATAAAGCTTGCATAATTGAGAAGGTAAATGTATTTTGTATAACGATATTAAGCACATCGAATTTTATTAAGCAAACCTAACTGATGAAAAGTGTTTTCATTATTATAATCATTTGTATCTCCACACTGCAGTTGTATGCGCAGCATTTCATTACTGAAAGTTTGTTGAATAAGATTAAAACTGTAAGATCAGACAGTATTAATGTCATCGATTTGGTATTCCTATCTTAAAAACCTATTATAATTTTTAAACGAACTGGAAATTTTAAATTAAAAATCAGAAATTAAAACCATGGAAGTACATCATCATCCGCAAGTAGAAAAAAAATCTTTCAAAGAATATTTTTTAGAATTCTTAATGATATTTCTTGCAGTAACAATGGGATTTTTTGCGGAAAATTACCGCGAGCATCTTGCAGAAGTAAATAAGGAAAACGATTATATCCAAACATTTATTGAGGATCTTAAAACAGATACCACCAAAATAAAGCAACTGCTGTACATTGAGCGGAGTTTAAAATTAAAAGCTATTGACTCCCTGCTGTTTTTAATGTGTACTCACCAAATTAAAGGACATGAAAATGATCTATATTATTTTGGTCGCATAGTTACACGCTATCCTATTTTTCAAAGTAACGACCGCACGGTTACCGAGCTAAAAAATTCTGGTTCATTGCGGCTTATACGGAATGAAGCAACTGCAGATTCTATTATCAGTTATCAAAAGGCTGTTGAAGAGATTTATACGGTGCAGGATGATGAGAATGCTGAGCGGAAAGATCTATATCCTATTTTATGCCGGATGTATGATCCTTTTATATTCGACAAAATGGCGGAAGGTTTCAAAATCATCAGACCAAATGATAACCCGCCATTACGATCCTACGATACTAATATCCAGAAAGATCTTGCTTTTTATATCAGTGAAATAAAAGGCAGCGATAATTTAGTAATACGCAACCTTCAAAATCTTGAAACTAAAGCAGAGAACGTGATCGCATTTTTACAAAAAAAATACTATTAGGGAAATGAGTGAAAAGGTGAATAGTGAAATAAAATCAAAAATCATACATCATAAATCCGAAATTAAAACATGGAAGTACATCATCACCCACAAGTAGAAAAAAAATCTTTCAAAGAATATTTGCTTGAGGGATTAATGATATTCCTGGCCGTAACGATGGGGTTTATAGCAGAGAATATTCGGGAAAATATTGCAGAAAATAAAAAAGTAAAAGAATTAGCCGAAAGTTTGTACCAAGAGGTTTATTCCGATTCAATTGTTATTCAGCAAAAAATAAATTTACGTTTTAAGAAAGAAGCTGAAATGATTTATTTGAGAGATTATTTTAGAGACAGTAGTCTTGAAAAATTATCTGATAGGGTTGCACCTGCTTTGGTATGGTCTTATATTGTAACCAATCAAACACTATTCGAACCAAAAGATGGTATATTGACTCAATTAAAAAATGCTTCTACTTTAAAATTTTTTAAAAATGCTCAATTACAAAATGCGGTGGGTAGTTTATCTGTTTCGATTGCCCGGCTTAGAATAAGGAACGATCAGGAATATAGTTTTGTTGCTTCTTTCACAAGACCATTTTTGTTAAAGTATTTTGATTTTAGATGGTTTGATAATTTTTCGCAAGAAGGAAAACTTTCATTGATCGAAGCACTCAATCAACCTTCTTATCCTTCATTTCCTTTTAAAATTAATAACAAGAATGAGTTGAAAAGAAATGATGCAGAAAATTTAGTAACGTATTATCTTTTATTGTCGAGAGCTACTAGGCAAATTCACTATCAAGAGTATATAAAAACAAATCATGAATTATTGCAGGCATTAAGAGCAAATTATCATTTATGAATAAACAAATGCTAAACAGAATTATCAGATTGATATTTTATCTGGTTATAGGTTTTGCCTGTGCTTTCATTTGGCATAAAATGAAAAACAATTAATCATGAGTGAAGAAGAGAAGATAGAAGAAAGTCGGGAAGACGGAAAGACCGAAAGTCCGGAGGAACAGTCGGAAGTCGAGAGTTCGGAGGCAGGAGGAGAAACTGTTGCTACTAGTGAATCAGAAATCTCAAATTCCAGATCAGAAATAAAAACTATGGAAGTACATCATCACCCACAAGTAGAAAAGAAATCTTTCAAAGAATATATTTTGGAAGGATTAATGATATTCTTAGCAGTTACCATGGGCTTTTTTGCGGAGAACATTAGAGAGAGTATTACTGAAGGACATAGAGAAAAACAATTTATGGAATCCATGATTAACGACCTTCGGTTAGACAGTGCCTATGCGAGCCGATGTATAGAAATTATTGACAGCAGAATATCGGCAATAGATTCCACAGTGAATTATTTTATGATACATCAAAATGTATCAAGTGTGCCATATAACATGGTTCGAAAAATGAAAAGAAGTACATGGGATAGAGTATTTATAGAACATACCGGTACGATTGATCAATTAAAATATTCGGGAGGATTAAGACTGATACAGAACAGGCAAATTGTAGATAGCATTGAATCTTATTATCAGCAAATCATCCGTTTTGAAGGTATCGGCCATTTGATCTATTTGAATGGTCAGGACAGGATTCATCAATTGTCGGAAAAGCTTTTTGATTTTTCTACCGAAGAAAAATATGAGAAAAGCATGCAGGATACGACAAGTATAGGTATAGTGGGTATTCATACCTCATTTCTAAATGAATACCTTAACCATCTTTTACAACTGAAGTCTTCTGCTAACAATGACAAAAAGAATGATGCTGCTGTTATAGTAAAAGTAGAAAATCTTATGGCCCTCATTCAAAAAGAATATCATCTAGAACATGAAGAAAAAGAATAGCATTTATAAAATAGCAAAGAGTAGGAAAAAGAAAAAATTACATCTTCTGAAATGATAGATAGCGCTGAATTTCAGCCGGAATCTGAAAATGAAAATTTTAAACCAGAACCAGAAATTATGGAAGTACATCATCACCCACACGT
>JAGWPQ010000663.1 GCA_028877045.1 Bacteroidota bacterium
AACATTATCTTCAATTACAACATTACCGCAACTCTGCATTCGTTTATACCAAACATCCCTGCTTTTTTTTGCGTTATAATAAAATGCATCGCTGCCAATTACAGTACCCGCCTGAATGATCACATTATTGCCGATCACACAATGGTCGTTAATTACAACATTGGGATGAATGATGCAATTATCGCCGATGATAACATGGTTCCCAACAAAAGCATTGGGCATGATAACTGTTGACTGACCAATAACAGCCGAATCGCTGATTAATTTATTTGAAGGAGTGAACGGACGAAAATGATTTACAATTTTTAAATAAGCTTCAAACGGTTCTGCAGTAACAAGCAATGTTTTACCGTTTGGAACAGTAACATCTTTATTATTGATGATGATAAAACTTGCATTGCTGTTTAAACAGGTATCATAATATTTTGGATGATCTACAAATGCAAGATCACCTTTTTGAACTTTATGTATTTCGTTGATGCCCGTTGCTTCTGCATTGACGTTGCCGATTAATTCGGCATCAATTAATGTTGCGATCCATTGTAAAGAAACTGGTGAAGGAAAATTCATACAATAAAATTTTGTGCAGCAAAGGTAATGAGCCAGGTGCAGCAAAAAGAATTATGCAGTTGCTTTATAACAGTTTCATGAATAAATAGGGTTGTTGCAATTCATTGGATTGAAAAAAATAATCACTCCCGGTGATGTTTAAAAACATGTTTAACTCATCAACTAAAAAAAATTATGCTACATTTTATTGAAGAGATTGCAAATAATTTTTGAATCATTTCTTTAAAAAACTTTCATGCAATTCACATCTTCAATAAAAATGTTAATAAAATAGTTTGATATTTTTTTTGTATTGGGGAAAACTATTTATAATATTGTGTAGGGAAATTTATTTCCCAGTACTTACTAACCCATCCATATACAAAGTCCCGCATCTGCGGGATTTTTTATTTTGATTATGTTTCGCTATTTCATTACATATAAACCATACCAGGTATTATCGCAATTCTCTTCGCAGGATGATAAACAAACATTGAAAAATTATTTTGATGTTGGAAAAAATGTTTATCCTGTTGGAAGATTGGATTACGATAGTGAAGGATTATTATTATTAACTAACGATACAAATTTTAATCACCGTTTATTGCATCCAACTTTTTTTCACGAAAGAGAATATTGGGTACAGGTTGACGGAATGCCCACACAGCAAGCATTACAGCAGATGGAAAAAGGTGTTGATATTACGGTTGACGGAAAAAAATATCATACAAAAAAATGCACCGCATCATTATTTGAAACAGAACCAAATGTTTTTGAACGTATTCCGCCGATACGTTTCAGAAAAGAAATTCCTGCACCATGGATGAAAATTATTTTAACTGAAGGAAAGAACAGGCAAGTAAGAAAGATGACTGCATCGATTGGTTTTCCAACTTTACGATTGATCCGTTACCGCATAGAAAAAATTGAATTGAATGATTTGAAGCCCGGAGAAATGACAGAACTTTCAAAAAAAATTATTTACAAAAAATTATTTCATGAATAGTTTTTATGAAAATAGTAAGGACGACTACCTGATTAGCACTGATCCTTCGAAATTAAATATTGAAGTTATACACAAATATTTGTCGCAGGAATCTTACTGGGCAAAAGATATTCCTTTCGAAACGGTAAAAAGATCCATCGAGCATTCTTTATGTTTTGGTTTATATCATCAGCAACAACAACTTGGTTTTGCAAGATTGATAACCGATAAAGCAACCTTTGCTTATCTGGCCGACGTTTTTGTTTTAAAAGAATACAGAGGAAAAGGTTTGTCGAAATTCTTATTGGCAACAATTCAATCACATCCCGAATTACAAAATTTAAGAAGATGGTTGCTGGGTACAAAAGATGCACATGGTTTGTACGAACAGTTTGGCTGGACAAGAGTTACCGAAGAGCTATCGAATAGATTTATGACACGCCATAATCCCGACGTTTATAGAAAAGTTGAATAAAGTACAAAGCGTTCAAGGGTGCGACGCAGCCTCATCTGCCTTTCAGGCATCTTCTCCTAAAGGAGAAGAGAAATTGATACAATCTATTTCTGCCATGAAAACAGAAAGCCCGTAACAAAAAATTCTACGAATAAATTCTGTCCAATGCTTCTTTATATTTTTCCATGATCACTTTTCTTTTCAAACTAAGTTTGGGTGTCATCTCACCGGTTTCAACACTCCATTCACGCGGCAATAATTCGAATTTTTTTACCTGCTCTACATGATTGAATGCGGGATTGATACTTTCAACCAACGCTTCGTACATCTGCAACACTTGCGGATTTTTAATTGCCTCTTCGTTTGTGGTGAAAGGAATATTATTTGCTTTCATCCAAATAGCAAGGTTGCTGAATGATGGGACAATTAATGCGCTCACAAATTTTTTATCATCGCCAATTAATAATATCTGTTCTACAAATTCACTTTCCCTGAATTTATTTTCGATAGGTGCAGGTGCAACATATTTACCGCCACTTGTTTTAAATAGTTCTTTTTTGCGGTCGGTTATTTTTAAAAATTTATTATCGATCCACACACCAATGTCGCCGGTATGCAACCAACCATCAATAATTGTTTCGGCAGTAAGATCGGGACGTTTATAATATCCTTCCATTACTGTTGTACCTCTTACAAGTAT
>JAGWPQ010000664.1 GCA_028877045.1 Bacteroidota bacterium
GATATTGCATTTTTGGATGAGGTAGCCGAAACCATTCTTCCCAAAACAAATACACCCGGCGCAAAAGATGCACAGGTTGGGAAGTTCATGACTGTGATGGTGAACGATTGTTATGAAGCGAAAGATCAAAAAATATTTCATGATGGATTGATAAAATTGAATGAAGCCTGCAAGAAAAAATTCAGTTCGTCATTCATGAAAATTACTGTTGAGCAACGCAAAGAATTATTGACCGAACTGGATAAGGAAGCAAAAGAATATCAGAAAACAAAAAAAGAAACAGATCCCGAACATTATTTTACGATGATGAAACAATTAACATTGTTTGGGTTCTTTACGTCGAAACCGGGTGCCACAGAGGCTTTGCGCTATATTGCCATTCCGGGAAAATATGAAGGATGTGTGCCGTATAAAAAAGGTGATAAAGCTTGGGCAACGTAGAAAGGTGAATAGTGAACGGTGGATGATGAAAACATTTCACTTGTTGAATAATGTACCGAACGTACAAGTGTGCGACGCAACAGGCGATGACATGAAATACAAAAGTTGGTGACAAAAAATATAACGCTTTTGCTCAAAGCTTTTTATTATTAAACAGTTCTTATTTTTTTATTTATAAAACGATTGTTATGAACAACGACAGAAGAAATTTTATTAAACTCGGCAGTTTATCTGCATTGGGTTTAGCAATGCCAGTAAAGAAATTTTCATTTTTGAATGATGAAATTTTTGGGTCACTAAAAATTAAACAATTCGGTATCCAGTTGTGGACAGTGAAAGAAGATATGGCGAAAGATGCAAAAGATACTTTGAAAAAAATTGCAGGGGATGGTTATAAACAGATCGAAAGTTTTGAAGGAAAGCAGGGAATGTTTTGGGGAATGACGAATAAAGAATTTAAAAAATACATGGATGAGTTGGGAATGAAAATCATTTCATCGCATTGCGACACAACAAAAGATTTTGAGCGCAAAGCCGCAGAGGCAGCGGAGATCGGGATGAAATATTTGATCTGCCCGTGGAAAGGCCCGCAGAAATCAATCGACGATTTTAAACGCTTTGCAGATGAATTCAATAAAAATGGTGAAGTGTGTAAGAAGAACGGAATTCGTTTTGCATATCATAATCACGATTATTCGTGGAAACCTGTTGACGGGCAAATTCCACAGGAAGTGATGATGGATAATACCGATAAAAATTTGGTTGATTTTGAAATGGATATTTATTGGGTGGTTGCTGCCGGTGTTGATCCACAGGTTTATTTTAAAAAATATCCGAATCGTTTTCGTTTATGCCATGTGAAAGATCTGGGCAAAACTGCAACTGGACATGAATCAGTTCATCTTGGAACAGGAACCATAGATTTTCATTCCATTTTAAAAACAGGAAAAGAAAACGGATTGGAATATTTTATTGTTGAGCAGGAAGCATTCACCAATACCAATCCATTAGAAAGCGCAAAAATTGATGCAGACTATCTGAAAGCATTTTAAATATTTGGGTGAGAAGTGATAGCATAAAAAAAACGTCGGGTGTTTTAATTAACACTCGACGTTATATTTTTTTAGGATGAA
>JAGWPQ010000665.1 GCA_028877045.1 Bacteroidota bacterium
CAAGGTCGCAAATAACTAATTTTTAGCGGCTAAAGCCTTTATTCATTTTATTTAATTGCCCCGAACTTAAGTTCGGGCAATTTATTTTAGAAGTTTGTTGGGTGTTTCTGCTAATGTAAAATCAAATAAATGATCGTTGCCCCCCGAGAAAAGATCGGGGCAAGCTCTGTTGTGTTTTTTTCACCGGCGGGAGTTTTACAGAACATGTGAGCGGATGATGAAAAGGAAATGAATATCCCGTTATATAATTCTGTTGGTGGAAACACCATAACTGTTCGGAACTTCTTTAATATGCTGCCCCGCCGGGGCTTTGAGAAATTGCAGTTGCTTTTTTACTATTAATATTTCATGCCTATGGCATTATTTGCTCCGATAGGAGCAATATGTAAATAGCAAAAATATTCAATAACGAATATATAAGCTCCATAGGAGCGACATAAGATAAGGTTTTGATTATCTTCCGAACAGTTAGCAAAGCAGTATTACTGCAGAAAATAAAATACAGCCATCAAAATCCTGTGAAAGCAGGGATGTTGTATATTAGCAGAAACCTAAATATTCTTTGGCTAAATTTTATGAAACGGGGAAGGATGATGCTGGTTTTACAAAACATGTACAGAAATGATCGATAAAAATTGCAATGCGTTATCTAAGTCCTGCCGGTGAAAACACGCAGAGGCCACGTTATAGGCAACCCTACCTAACAGCAAAGACAGGAAGAAATGGAAACTATAATTAAACATTTTGACAAATATCTGCCACTGGACGACAAAGAAAAGGAAGCATTGATAAGTCGTTTGACGGAGCGTAAAATAAAACGTAAGCAGTACATTTTACAAGAGGGAGATACTTGTAAGTATTTTACTTACGTTGTAAAAGGGTGTTTTAAAATGTATGGTGTGGACAATTCCGGTGCGGAGCATAATCTGACATTTGCCGCAGAAGATGAATGGATTGCTGACATTGACAGCTTACATAAAGAAAAGGCTTCCAAATTGTTTATTGAAGCAATAGAAACTTCCACCATTTTACAGGTTTCCAAAGGCAACCTTTGGTATTTATACAATAAATACCCAAAATTTGACAGAAACTTCCGTGTAATCATAGAAGATAAATACATTGAACTCCAAAACCGCTTACTGCAAACATTCAGCACTACCGCTTATGAACGATATGAATGCTTTTTGGAACAATATCCGAACCTGTCCAACCGATTGCCTAACACACAAATTGCATCCTATCTTGGTATTACTCCCGAATTTCTTAGCAAAATAAGGAATCAAAGAAGCCTTAAGTAAGGCACCCTTAATCTACATTAAGACTATTTCTTAAACAAGCTTATAGGCATAGGCAGTTGGTTCATCGGATATTTGTATTGTAAATATTGACAAACAATTTTAAAACATAAAACGATGAACACAGAATCAACAAAAACAAAAGTAGCCATTATTGGTCTTGGTAAAATTGGCAAAGCCATTGCCGCAAACCTCACTAAAGGTAACCACCCGGTAATTCTTGCTTCAAGGGATAGTGAAAAAACAAAAGCAATTGTTGGGCAATTGGGCAACCTTGCAAAAGCTTGCGAAATAACAGAAGCGCTACAAATAGCGGATGTAATTATCCCTGCCATTTATTTCAATGCATTAAAAGAATTTTTTAATACTTATTCAACAGAATTGGAGGGGAAAATAATTGTTGATGTATCTAATCCCATTGCTCCCGATGGAAATGGAGGCTTCAAGAAGATTATTGGACAGAATGAGTCAGCAGGGGAAATTTTATCTAAGTTTATTCCTCCTAAAGCAGTATTAATAAAAGCATTTGGCACATTGGGTGCCGGCTCTTTGCTTAATGCTTCATTTAGCGAGCCTGAAAGAAAAGTTTTATTTTATGCTTCCGACAGCATTAACAGTAATAAAAAAATTGAAGAACTTTTAACTGACAGTGGCTTTTCACCTTTTAATATAGGCGGCATAGATCAATCAATACGCATTGAAGTTTTTGGCGACCTGCATGAATTTGGCGCATTAGGTAAAACCGTAACTATGGCAGAAGCAGAGAAATCAGCTCATCAACTTTAAAATATTTGTTGTAGCATGAGAAATAAAATATATTTAGCAGTATTTTATGGTCTTTTATAGCCTGCACAAAA
>JAGWPQ010000666.1 GCA_028877045.1 Bacteroidota bacterium
TATTTCAAAGGTTTGTCATCGCCTTCGGTAACACTGATGATCACGACACGTTCTTTTTCTCCCAGATCAAACATGGCCGGACAAATTAAATTGCCCACATTTTCAATAAATAAAATGCTGTTTTGTGAAAGCTTCATTCCCTGTACTGCATGCACAATCATGTGTGCATCCAGGTGGCAACCCTTGCCTGTATTGATCTGCGTAACTTTTGTGCCGGTGGCATGAATACGGTCGGCATCGTTGCTTGTTTGCTGGTCGCCTTCGATCACAGCAAAATCCAATTCATTTTTTAAATCGGTCAATGTTCTTTCCAGCAAAGATGTTTTTCCCGAACCCGGTGAACTTACTAAGTTCAATGCAAGGATATTTTTGGCTTCAAAATAACCACGGTTTCTTTGAGCCAGTAAATTATTTTCATACAAAACATCTTTCTCAACATCAACAATTGTTTTGTGGTGATGTTCATGATCTAATTCTTTCAAATCATGATCATCAGTTCCGCATCCGCAAGTGGCACACATATTTTATCAGTTTAGTTGTATAATTTTTATTTCTTACGAAACGATCAAAGATCTTACACGCAATTCTTTTCCTTCAATAATATCGATCGAATGCTCCCGGCAAACCGGGCAGGCATCGTATAGATTTTCTACCGGAAACACGGCATCACAATGCAAGCATTTAGCTTTTCCTTTTATGCGATTGATCTTCTTTACTGCATTTTCCAAAACTGTTTCTTTCACTGCCTGTTGCCATGCAAATTCAAACGCCTCCGGTTCAACCGTACTGAAATCGCCGATATCGATCTCTATTTCATCAATGACCGACGCATTGGCTTTCGATGATTCCTTTTGCGCAATATCAATGATGCTCATTACAATGGAGAGCTCGTGCATGGTTATACGTTTTTACTTTGTTGTTTATTCCGGCGCAGCCGATAGATATAAACAACAGTAGCTATTAATATGCTGTAAGTAAAAACTGCATGCATGGGTTCAATAAAATAATGAATGATGGTATAACCATCAGTTTCCCCGTGACCCGGATGTGCCAGACTTATGAATGGCATGAACAGCATTAGAAAACTTAAATAAAAAATATTTTTTTTCATACCCGCCCGATTTGATTTTTAATTTTATTAAAGATAAGAAATTGGATAGTGATTTTATTTATGATGATTTGAATTAGTTTTACTTTTTTTAACTGAGTGATACAATGGGGAAAGAAATTCTGTCAAATAAAATTGCAGTGATTGGTGTTGGCAATACATTGCGATCGGATGATGGAATTGGTGCGTACATCTGTTCAAAAATTGACGAATTTAATTTTCCTTTTGTTACAAGTATCATTGTTCAGCAATTACAAGTTGAATTGATAGAAGAATTGATTCATTACGATTCTGTTATCATTGCCGATGCTTCTGTTACCGGAAATGATGTTGATCTTAATTCTTTGTCGTTCAACGAAAATCAAGCCACATCGTCATCCCACCACATGAACGCAAATATGATCAATTCGCTTCTTCAAAAGATTCATGGCAAAACCATAACCATAAACTTATGTTCGGTTCGCGGTGAGAATTTTGAATTAGGCGAATCGCTTTCGTCATCTGCCATTGCCAACGCAAATAAAGCAGTTAAGATCATTTGCGACTTCATAACTCAAAACTCATAATTCATCACTCATCACTCTGTCACCCCCGTTCAATTTTCTTCACCAAATTTCCTTCGGTATCTTTTATTTCAATGAGCATCGGCATAGCACCAACAGCATGTGTGGAACACGACAAACAAGGATCATAACAACGAATGGCGCTTTCAACCCTGTTCAGCATTTCTTCTTTAATGTCATTTCCTTTCACATATTGTTTTGCAACTTCCAGAACCGAACGGTTCATCGATGGATTATTTTGCCCGGTTGCAATTAATAAATTCACACCAATTAATTTCCCTGTATCATCTGTTTTATAATGATGAAACAAAGTGCCACGCGGTGCTTCGGTACAACCAATTCCTTCTGCATAATTCCAACTGCCATGCGACTGGATATCATCCGAACATATTTGCGGATCATTCAACAATCTTTCGGCTTCTTCCACGCAAAACATTGCTTCGATCAATCTGGCATAGTGAAAATAAAATGTTCCGTGAACAGGCTTGCCGTTATTGATGGCTTTAAAATTTTCGAATTCTTTTTGTGCTTTCGGCGTTTTCATTTTAGTGGCAACATTCAATCTTGCCAACGGACCCACACGATACACACCTTTATCAAAACCATAAGGTTTGTAATAAGGATATTTTAAGTACGACCAATCGACAGAACGTTCAGCAATAAATTCCAGATAACGTTTAGGTTCTAACTGATCCTGCAAAATATTTCCATCAGCATCAATAAAACGCAATTTGCCATCATACAATTCCAATTCACCTTCGGGGCCAACCGTACCCAGATATAATGTTGGCGAAATGGCAAAAGTCTTTACCATCGCTGCATTTTCTTGCTGAAACCGTTTAATGATATTAAGCCCGATCTGCACCGTTTCCATTGCTTCAGGGATCCATGCCA
>JAGWPQ010000667.1 GCA_028877045.1 Bacteroidota bacterium
ACTTTTTATTCAGGCAATCAAAAAATTTTAATACAAGAATTATCAGCAGTTTTTATTCGCAATTATTACAATTACCAAAGCCTTTTTTTGATACACGTAAAATTGGGGAATTAACGGCAAGGTTAACAGATACTTCGAGAATACAAAGAGTAATCAGCCAATTAGCAGGCAATGTTGTAATAGACGCATTGGTAACATTAGTAATATTTGGTTTTTTATTCTTTTATTCATGGAAAATAGCAATAGCATCACTGTTGGTATTGCCGCTTTATTTTATACTCATTTATAAGCATAACAAAAGTATTATTGATGGTCAGCGAAATATAATGAGTAGTTATGCCATGAGCGAAGCCAATTATATTTCAACGCTGCAAGGTATTGAACCTATAAAAAATTACAGTAAACAGGAATTGTTTGCAAACACCAATAATATTATTTACAGCAAGTTTCAGGACAATATTTTTTCTCTCGGTAAAATACAAATCAGGCTTGGTTTTATTGCCAATAGTTTTGGTATTGTTTTTTTATTGGGTGTTCTTTTATACAGTAGTTATCAGGTATTATATGGTTATTTAAAAATGGGTGAATTGATGGCAATATTGGGCATGTGCTCTACCCTGCTACCAAGTATAGCAAATCTGGCTTTGATTTCCATCCCTGTTAACGAAGCCAAGATTGCTTTCGACAGGATGTTTGAATTTACAGGAATAGAACCCGAAAAAAATAATGAGGCTATTGATATATCGCAGTTTGAATCTTTAAAGGTTGAAAATATTTTATTTCGTTTTGCAGGAAGGAGTCCGCTTTTTAATAATGTTTCTTTCGAGGTAAATAAAGGCGAAATTATTGCTATCATGGGTGAAAACGGAAGTGGTAAGAGTACCATTTCTCAAATCATTCAGAAGCATTACGAATGTGAGAATGGAAACATTATAATTAATCATACGGATTCTCTAAAAGATATATCATTCAACAGTTGGAGAAAAATTGTTAGCGTAGTTCCTCAGCAAATACACATTTTTAATGCAACTGTTTTAGAGAATATTGCTTTTGATGATGCAGCAACAAAACCACAGGAAGTGGTTAACTTTCTAAATGAATACGGTTTTGGTGTTTTCATGGATAGCTTACCGCAATCTGTTATGACATTAGTTGGTGAAGAAGGTATTAATTTATCGGGCGGACAAAAACAAATGATTGCATTGGCAAGAGCTTTATATCATCAACCTCAATTATTAATATTGGATGAAGCAACAGCGGCAATGGACAGGCAGTCGGAGCAGTTTGTATTAAAATTGTTGCAACAATTAAGGGCTAAGATGGGAATCATTTTTATTACACACAGGTTGCATGTGCTTCGATCTTTTTGTGATAAGATCTATATTTTAGAAAAAGGAGCAACCTCAATATCAGGCACACACGACAAATTGCTTCAATCAAAAAACTTATACAGCGAATACTGGAATGATTTATTAGTTTAATAAAATAAACCACTTAAAAACAAAACAATCAACATGAAAAAAACAATTATTATCGTCGGGTGTACAACAATGCTTTTAAATTTTGTTGCAATGGGGCAAACCAAGATCGCAGTTAGTGACGGGCAAAAGATTCACTTGGTAAATAATACGGTGAGCAATATTACCCAGTCTATTCAGGGCAACGACATGGAAATAAAATCGAACACCACACTCAATCTGGATGCAGAAGTAAAAGAAACAACACCCGACATTCATTTAACCAATACTATCACAAGACTTCAGTTACAAAGTGAAGCAATGGGCAATACAACCAATTTTGATTCGGATAAAAAAGAAGATAAGGATGGGCAGATCGGTCAACTTTTGAAAGATGTTATTGGCAAACCACTCGATGTATATCTATCCTCAAAAGGCGAATTATTAAAAAATAAAAAAGCAGAAGATGCTTCTGTAGAAGCTGCAAAAAATCTGGTAGGCAATCTTGATGAAATAGGATCAGAATTATTATTGGCTGTTCCAAATACAATAAAAGCAGGCGATACCTGGGTTGATGAAATAAATACAGACTCGGCTAACAAAAAGAAAACTATGTATTCGGTTAAATCGGTTAACAAAACTGAGGCTGTTGTAAGTTTTACCGGAACAGAAACAACAAAGAAAGCTAAAACATTACAGGGCATGGATGCTATCATAAATGCCAATTCCAGCTTTTCGGGCGAAATAACAGTAGATATTAAAACAGGTGTTATTAAACAAAAAACAACCACCGCAGAAGCAAAAGGCTCGACTGATATAATGGGGCAATCAATACCTTTTACGTTAAAGCAAACAGTAACGAGCAATAATAAATAAGGCCTATCATATCAAAAATAAGTCGGTTGTCAGTTACAACCGGCTTATTTATAAAATCTAATGCCTCTTCATATTCATCGGCACTACAATTATCGGAACAACAGAATGCCTGATAATATATTCGGCAGTGCTTCCGGTTACAAGGTGCGACATGCCTGTTCGGCCATGTGTGCCCATCACTAAAAATGTGGCGTGTTTCTGAACAGATAATTCGATGATATCTTCTTTGGGATCGCCGATGAATGTTACAATTTCTGTTGACACATCGAGATGCCGTTCCTTTACTTCCTGCAAAGATCTGGATGCAATATCTTTTCTTGCTTCCCACTGATTTTCGAAAACCTGTCCGGTATCCAACGGTACATAATCGATAAATTTATTAACGATGGTTACCAGTGTAACCGTTGCATTTATTTTCTTAGCCAAAGAATAACCCACCTTTTCTACTTCGGGAGAAAACTCACTAAAATCGAGTGCCATTAAAATATGATTCATATAAAATGATTTTATAAAAATTTATTCCATCGTCCACTCAGCAATTTCTTCTGCAACTGCAACTTTTTTCTTTTTATTGCGGAACATAATCAATAAAGGTATCAGCATTAAAAAGAATAAACCGAGATAAATGAACAGATCTTCATACGTTAAAAAAGTAGCCTGCCCGAAAACGCTTTTCGAGATCAATCCATACGCATTGGCAGTGGCCGATTGTATATCGAATCCTTTACCCATAAAAGAATTGGTAAGCATTTTAACTCTTTCCTGTGTGGCAGGATCGGTGGCTGTAATATTTTCTGATAAATAAGAATAATGTTTGGTGGTATCAATGCTGATATATGTTGTGATCAACGCAATACCGATCGATCCGCCTAACTGGCGAA
>JAGWPQ010000668.1 GCA_028877045.1 Bacteroidota bacterium
AAAAATGCAAAAGAAGAAAATAGCAAGTTGGAATTTAATGCAGGCATGAACCAGTTTGTTTGGGATATGATGTATCCGCCTGCAGAAAAATTAGACGGATTGATCTTGTGGAATGGAAATATCGATGGCCCGAAAGTGGCGCCCGGCAAGTATCACGCAAGAATTAGATTTGATAAGGATTCGATTGATGTTCCGTTTGTGATTAAAGGCGATCCGAATTATGCGATGACAGAAAAAGATTATGACGATCAGGTTGGAATGTTGTTGCAGATCAGAGACAAATTCAGTGAAGTGCAGAGAGCCATCAAAAATATCAGGGCCATCCGGACACAGATCAATGATTTCACTGCAAGAATTGATCTGAAAAATAATAAAGAAATAAAACAGTCGGCCGATACCATCAATAAACAACTTACAAAGATCGAAGAAGCATTGTATCAAACAAAATCTAAAAGTTTTCAGGATGTTTTAAATTTTCCGATTAGATTGAATGATAAAATAAGTGGTTTGTATGATGTTGCTGCAAGCGGTTATAATCCGCCATCAAAACAAGTGAAAGAAGCATTTGCCGATCTGTCGGCACAGGCAGATGTGCAATTGAATAAACTGAAAAAGATTATGAATGATGATGTTGCTTCATTCAATAAATTAATTCGCGATAAACAATTACCCGTGATTGGATTGAAAGAAACAAAATCGGAATAATAAATTCGAAAGGATAATTCGTAAAGGAGTAAGATGAAATGATCGTTTCATCTTACTCTTTTATATTAATAGGAACGATCAATTTAAAACTGAAATTTCTTCCCATAT
This sequence comes from Bacteroidota bacterium, assembly GCA_028877045.1. Lineage (GTDB taxonomy): Bacteria > Bacteroidota > Bacteroidia > Chitinophagales > Chitinophagaceae > CAIQDX01. Next base: position 814 of record JAGWPQ010000668.1, read on the forward strand.
TAAAAACACCGATTCGACCGGTAACATTGTTTATATCTGAATATTTTAATCGGCTCATATTACTTTGATAAGCAACATCGGTAAGATTGTTGCACGAAAAATAAATGGTACAGATGTTTTTATTTTTCGAAAAAATATCTGTGCTTAAACCTGCATTCAATAAAGTATATCCGGGCGTTACCGTTTCATCACCAAACTTAAAATAGATCTTATCCTGTTTAAAATAATTTTCAATACCAATTCTTAAAAAAGTATTTTGAAGAATCGGATTGTTTTTATTGAGATGAAAAATAAGCGTTGATAATAATTTTTGCGGCGGTGTGTAAGGCAAATATTTTGTTGAATCGTTTTGATTTAATTGAATAGCATTAATGAATGAAAAACTATTTTCAAATTGCAGCCATTTGATTGTTTGCGGATGAATATTAAAAATTATTTCACCACCCGAAAGAACAGCATTACCGGCAATGTATTTAAAGGTTGGTCCGGCGGGCAAACCCGATGCAAAGTCCAGCCGCATTGAATCTCCGCCAAAAACACTTTGCAGTTTTGCAGGGAAAATGTAATTATTTATTCTATTGAGAAATGGAGTGATCTCGGTTGTGATATCTGCTGTATTTATTCCGATGGTTGCATCAATTTGTAAACTATTTTCGGCTTTTAAATTGGGATCGCCGATCTCGTAAAATGGTGTGCCGTCATGAATGCCATCGGCGCCGCTTTCGGCAATATTGGGTGCACGGAAACCTCGAGACAAGTTTATTTTGCTATAAATATTTTTGCTGAAATCGTAGGATGCACCAATGCTTCCCGATATGCCTGAAAAATTAGAATTAAAAGCAGAAAATCTGGTGATGGAATTTGTTTCCGGCGATTTTAATCGTACAGAATTTGAATCGATGTACAGATTTTTTGTGTGCAGGTTTCGTGTATCAAATCTTAATCCGCCGCTGATGGTTAGCTTTCCGATTGTTTTTTTTGCAGTAGAAAAAATTCCGAAATCAAATGAATTGTATTCAGGAACTAAAAAAACTATTCCGCGGTCTTCGGATGATTGGCTCATTCCATTTATGCCAAACGAAATTGCAAGTTTATTTTTTTCATGAACTAAATATTGTACATCATAATTGATCGTTCTTAAATAAAAATAATTATTGTAGATATCACCTTTGGTAATATCATTTGCTTCGCGACGAAAATTTTGTTGCAATCCAAGTTTAAATAATAATCGGTCTTTTCCTATAAAAAGATTATTATCCCAAACAGCTTTATAATGCTGAACGTGTTGATGAATGATGGGATAATAATTATATTTTTTATAATCGGCCGATGATGCAATTCCTAAACTGTCTTCATTATTTGCGGTTACATAATGTGTTGTAAAAATACCTGTAGCACTGTCTCTCGATCCTTCAACGATTCCCAATTTCAAATCAAAAATATTTGCGGTTATATGAGAGTATCCCCATTTTTTATTTAGTCCGAAGATTGCTTTAAAATTATTTTCTCCGTAACCCGAATTCCATACATAACCATCGTACTTATTTTTATAATCGTGTGCCATTTTATTGGAATAACGCAGATCCCAGATAAAACCTTTTTCATTTCCGGCAAGATCAAATGAAGCTGCATACAAACCATTATTGGTTTGATAATTGGTAATGAAACTACCCTTTATTTTTCCTTCGGGAAGTGCAGGCGCTGCCAAAAAATTTATTACGCCGGCCATGGCGTCAGAGCCGTAACTCAGGCTGGATGGTCCTTTCAGCACTTCAATTTTATAAACTGAATATTCGTCCAGTTCAATTCCAAATTCATCACCCCATTGCTGGCCTTCCTGCCGGATACCATCATTGATCACGACAACACGGTTGTATCCTAATCCGCGAATCACAGGTTTCGAAATGGCGAGACCATCAGTTATTTGCGAAACACCCGGAATAGCTTGTATGCCATCAATAATATTTAAAGCAGTGTTTTGTTGCAGGTCTCTTTGTAAAAGAATGCTGCTTGATACTGAATTTTTGCGTCTTTCAATTGCTGCTGTAACACCGGTAACGATCACATCGTTTAGTTCATTGCTTGAAATAGTGAGCGAATAATTTTTTTCGGTCTTTCCTTTAATAAAAACATTGTCGATTTGTTGTGCAAAACCAAAAATGCTTGTTTCAATTAAGAAATATCCCGAAGGAATATTTTTTAAAGAGTAAAAACCGGTTTCATCCGAGATGGCTCCGGATTTCAAATCGGGGATATAAATAACTACTCCTTCCAGCGCTTTGCCGGTTATGGCATCTTTTATTTTTCCTGTTAGTTCGTTTTGTGCATGTATAATAATTGGGAAGAATATTAATATTAAAGCAATAAAAGGAGCGATTTTTTTTCTCATTCAGTTAAAATTCGATTCTAAATTAAAATAATTATAAAAACAAAAAAAAGTATTTGATTAAAGGTATTTCAGCTGCTTTTTTTGTGGCTAATATTTAAATAGTTTTATAATTTGAATGCAACTTCTTTTAACTTTGCAATGTCTTTATACTAACAAACTGCTGCATATTGAAAAACGAATTTGAACTGGATGAGATTTCTATGTCTCTGAAAGAAAATATTACTTCAGGCAATGAACAGGCTTTCAGGCAATTATACGATCATGTGTCGAAGCAATTGATAGAATTTGCTCATTCGATGGTGAAGGAACGGGATGCAGCATTTGATATTGTGGATGATGTATTTGTCAGACTGTGGAAGAACAGGATTAATGTTTCCACAATAATTAATCTTAAGGTTTATTTATATAAGGCTGTCAAAAACACCTCGCTGAACTATATCTCAAAAAAGGCCAGAGAAAATATAAATGAACCATTTGATCATATAGATATTCAGATAAATAATGGAATTAACCCGGAAAACAAAATGATCATGTCTGAAATATATGAAAAGATAGACGCTGCCGTAAATTCATTACCTCCACGCTGTAAAATCATTTTTAAATTGGTGCGAGAAGACGGTTTGAAATATAAAGAGGTAGCAGAAATTCTAAACATCTCAGAAAACACCGTTGATGCACAAATGGTTATTGCAGTTCACCGCATAAGTGAAGCTGTAAGGAGTGATTTTAATTTTATTCCGACCAATCACTCAAAAAAACTTTCAAAAAAATTGTAGTTTCCTTTAAGGTCATCTTAACAAATCATTGTCTTATCTATTAAGCGATTCTATGTCATTACAACGAATTGAAACATTATTAGCCCGCAAATTATCGGGAGAAGCTTCTGTTGAGGAATCAAAGGAGCTATTAGTATTATTACAAAACCATCCCCAAGAACAATATCTGAGTGAATTGCTTCAAGACTATTGGGACCATCCGCGAACACGAGATAACGGCAGTGAAGATGATCTATTAGACACGCATTTCAATCATATTTTAGAAACTGCTACCAGTGATTTGGGTGATGATTCAAATCAAAAACAAAAAGCTTCCATTTTCAGTATTAGCCCAATAATAAAAAGGCTGAGCATTGCGGCTGTATTTTTATTGGTAATAGGCATTAGCTGGATTTATTATTCGAGATCCGGGAAATTTAAATTTAATTATGGGAATGAAGTCTATGCAAAGCCCGGTGCCAAAAGTAAAATAATACTTCCCGATGGAACGATAGTTTGGCTTAATTCCGGCAGTAAATTGTATTATTCACCAAAATTTACTGATACAATTCGGTCTGTTGCCTTAGAAGGAGAAGCATTTTTTGATGTGGTAAAAGATGCCAAACATCCTTTCATTGTTCATACTTCAGGAATAGATATACGGGTTTTAGGTACAGCATTCAACGTAAAATCGTACGAAAGCGATCCTACCATTGAAACCACATTGATCAGGGGCTTGATTGAAGTAGTAAAGAAAAACGAAAGCCTTAGTTCAAAAGTTATTGTGAGACCTCACGAGAAATTAATTTTCAATAAAGAAAATAATACACTGACATCTTCTTCAATAAATGTAGAAACCCAATATAAAAATGCATCAACGCAAGCTTCAGTTAAAATAATATCTAAGGAAATAGCGATTGTTGCAATCCCCAAAAGTGTAGCTGATACAGCTTTAGTTGAAACTGCCTGGATATACAATAAGTTAATTGTGGATGGCGAAACTTTTGCTGAGTTTGCTAAAAAAATGGAGAGATGGTATAATGTTCATATAGTATTTGAAGATCATGACCTTGAAGCGTACAGATTTCATAGTGTATTTGAAAATGAAAGTGTTGAACAGGCATTAAATGCATTACAACTAACCGCATCGTTTAACTATAAAATCAATGAGAATGAAATAGAAATAACAGAAAAAAAATGATCTAAAAAAAGATCGGGAAATGCTGGAACATTCCCCGACAAAAAAAGGCTAAAAAAAGGAATTGCTTTTCGATGAGGAAAGCAAACTGCTGCCTATTCTTAAACCTTAAAAAACAAATGTATGAAAAAAAATGTACCTCTACGGGGGTCAGTACATGCCAATGAATTCCTAAAATTTCTACTGGTTATGAAGCTTGCCATTTTGCTAACGTTATTTACTGCTTATCAGGTTCAAGGGGGTGTGTTTGGACAATCAATCAACGTAAACGCCAAACAAACCGAAATTAAAAAGATCCTCAACGGTATTGAAAGAAACGGGGATGTGAGATTTCTTTATAACTACGAATTGTCATCACTCAAAACTAAAGTAGATTTCAAAGCTGAGAATTTACCACTAACGACTGCTCTTGATAAACTTTTTGTGAATACTGAATTGACCTATAAAATTTTGGAAAACAATTTAGTAGTTGTAATGGCAAAAGGATATGACGCAAAGTTTGCTGATGTTATAAAAGTTACCGGTAGAGTGACAGGCGAAAATAATGAGCCATTATCAGGAGTTTCGGTGTTGATCAAAGGAACCAATAAAGGAACATCGACTGACAATAACGGTATCTATACAATAAGTGCCGATAAAACCGCCGTTTTAGCTTTTTCTTATATTGGTTATGAGGCAAAAGAAGTTCCTGTTCAGGGAGAACAAGTAGTGAATGTAAAATTGGCTCTTTCTGCTAAAATATTAGATCAGGTAGTAGTAGTGGGTTATGGTACGCAAAAGAAAAGTGTTGTTACAGGTTCAATTGCCAGTGTTAAAGCAAAAGACCTGGAAGATATGCCTGTAACCCGTTTGGAAGATGCCCTAAAGGGCAGAACATCCGGGGTAACTGTTTCTTCAAATTCAGGTGCACCTGGAACAGCTTCTACCATTATGATTCGTGGCGTAACGTCCATCAATAACTTTGATCCTTTATATGTTGTTGACGGAGTTCCTGTAGCCGGTGGTATTGATTATTTGAATGCTTCGGATATAGAATCTATAGAAGTATTGAAAGATGCTGCATCTGCTGCTATCTACGGTACAAAGGCTGCATCAGGTGTTATTTTGGTTTCAACAAAGAAAGGTAAGGCAGGATCTATACGTGTTAATCTGGCTTCTTATTATGGTACCCAAGCTCCTGCAAAAACGCTTAAATTATTGAATGCA
>JAGWPQ010000669.1 GCA_028877045.1 Bacteroidota bacterium
ATGATTTAAAAGCAAGCGGCAAGAGACCCGACAGCGCAAAAAAAACAGTAAATGCCATTTTAAAGAATATAGAAAAAACAATAAAAGAAGATTTGAAGAAAACCACATTAAAAGATATCCTTGATTCGATTTAATTTTTTTTAACCATAACTACATATTCTAAATATACTGTTAATTAAATTATTCATTTCTATGCGATCAATGTTTCTAAAAGCAACTAACAGCGGATGGTATCCTGAATTTTTAAAGCCCGTTATGGAAATTGTTACCGGCAATACAGAACAAAAGAAAATATTAGACATTGGTACCGGTCCCGGAACGCTGCCGCAGTTACTGATTAAGAAAGACGAGAAATTACAAATAACAGGCATTGACATTAATAGGGCAATGATACATGAAGCACGAAAAAGGGTATCACATAAAAATATTACTTATCTACATCAAAAGATAAATACCTCATTAGAGTTTTCCGATAACCAATTTGATGTAGTTACGTTTTGTTCTGTTCTTTTTTTACTTGACGACAGTGTAAAAACATTTTTGTTACATGAAGCATTAAGAGTTTTAAAATCAAATGGAAAAATAATAATACTTACTCCGTCAGGCAGGAAACCAATAATATCAGCATTCATTGAAGTCTGGAAATATCCTTTCTCTTTCAGCAACTGGACTTTTATAGTTTGGAAAACCCTAACAACAAAGAGAGCAAAGCTATGGCAAAAACAAAAATGGATAGAACATTATGCCTTAAAAAACAACTTGGGCTACACGTCTTCACTAACATTTAATAATAACGCATCTCTAGAAATAATTACAAAATATTAAACAATTAAAAACAAAAAAGATGAACACAACAGTATGGATCATTCAGGGCATTGTTGCCACAGCTTTAACAGCATCGGGTTTAATTATTATGCTGCTGCCAAAAGAAAAGTTAACGCCAAAATTATCATGGGTTGCCGAATACTCTGACGGTATGCGGTATTTTATCTGCTTATCAAAAATTGCCGGAGGTATTGGTTTAATACTTCCCATGTACTTAAATATCATGTCCGTACTTACTCCAATTGCCGCCTGCTGCATCGCAGTATTTATGCTCCTGGCAATGCGTTATCATTTCATTAAAAAAGAATACAAAGATGTTCCGGCCACTATCATGTTTCTGGCATTATCAATTTTTATTGCATACAACAGATTTTAAATTCAAACATTAAATTGAAATAAAATTGAGCGCTTGATACTTGTAACTTGAAACTTTTTTTCTTTATCTTTGCACATGGCAACACGAATTATTTCCCCAAAAGACAAGTCTGCAAAATCTCGTTTATTCGGCGAAGGTCTCACTTTCGATGATGTATTATTAATGCCTGCATTCAGCGAAGTATTACCGAGAGAAGTGGATATACGTTCTCATCTCACCAAAAACATAGTACTAAATGTTCCCATGCTTTCGGCAGCAATGGATACCGTAACCGAAGCCAGTCTTGCAATAGCACTGGCCCGTGAAGGTGGCATTGGTATTCTGCATAAAAACATGAGTATCGAAAAACAAGCCGAGCAGGTGCGTAAAGTAAAACGCAGCGAAAGCGGCATGATCATCGATCCCATTACTTTATTAATTGATGCAACCATC
>JAGWPQ010000670.1 GCA_028877045.1 Bacteroidota bacterium
ACCAACACTTAGTTTATTGGATGCTACGATGATCGTTGCCGGCGGCATGATCGGTTCAGGGATATTCATCGTGAGTGCCGACATCAGCCGAAATGTTGGCAGTGCAGGATGGTTGATCGCCGTGTGGTTGATAACAGGTTTTATGACAATTACTGCGGCAGTAAGTTATGGTGAGTTGAGTGCAATGTATCCCAAAGCAGGCGGCCAATATGTTTATTTAAAAGAAGCCTATAATCCACTGATCGGATTTTTATTCGGCTGGAGTTTTTTCTCTGTTATTCAAACTGCTACAATAGCCGCTGTGGCTGTGGCTTTTAGCCGGTTTACAGCTTATCTTATTCCGGCAGTGAGCGAAAGTAATATCATTGCCGATCTTGGTTTTATAAAAATATCGGCAGCGCAAATCCTTGCCATCGCAATGATTCTTTTTCTTACCTATACCAATACAAAAGGAGTGAAGGGTGGCAAGATCATTCAAAACACTTTCACCTTCACGAAACTGTTTTCATTATTTGGGTTGATCTTGTTTGGTTTTATTTTAGCCAAACACAGTTACTGGTTCGAGAACTGGAAAACAGGTTTTCATGCCATGCAGGATATGGGTGCGAAAGACAGCAACGGTGTTTTGCAACCAACAAGCTGGCAACCCATTTCAGGTGCTGTTTTGATCGGCGCCATTTCTGCTGCAATGGTGGGTTCTATTTTCAGCAGCGATTCATGGAACAATGTAACATTCATAGCAGGTGAAATAAAAAATCCGCAACGCAATATCGGATTGAGTCTATTCCTGGGAACATTTATTGTTACCCTCATTTATGTTTCAACAAATTTAATGTACCTGCACGTGCTGCCCTTACAATCCATTGCATTTGCAGAAAACGACCGAGTGGCAGTAACCGCAGCCAATGCAATATTTGGTAATGCAGGAACGATAGTGATCGCAGTGATGATCATGGTCTCCACATTCGGCTGTAACAACGGATTAATATTGGCCGGTGCCAGGGTTTATTATTCAATGGCAAAGGATGGATTGTTTTTTAAGAAGACAGGAGAGCTAAATAAAAATGCAGTACCGGAATATGCTTTGTGGTTACAGGCATTGGTTGCAAGTGCTTTATGTTTAAGCGGACGATACGGCGATCTGCTAACGATGGTTTCTTTTGTGGTGGTGATATTTTATATTTTAACCATCATCGGTATTTTTATTTTAAGAAAAAAATTACCTGATGCCGAACGGCCTTACCGAGCATTTGGTTATCCCGTAATGCCCGCCATATATATTATTTTGGCCGTTTCATTTTGTGTGGGATTGGTTTGGGCATCGCCAACATATTCTTTATGGGGATTAGCCATCGCATTAATTGGTGTGCCTTTGTATTATCTTGCGGTCGCAAATAAATCAAAATAAAAAAATGAATTTCGATCAGTTATTTAAAAGCTTTGCAAATCTTAAAGTAGTTGTTTTTGGTGATGTGATGCTGGATACTTATTGGTGGGGACATGTAGAACGTATTTCTCCCGAAGCACCCGTTCCTGTTGTTGCTTTAAAAAATAAAGAATTAAGAATCGGTGGTGCCGGCAATGTTGCTTTAAATACAGTGGCATTGGGCGCACAAACCTTTGTGGTATCTGCAATCGGGATTGATGATGATGGTAAGCAACTCAGAGATCTATTTGAAAAAAATAATATTAATACAGATTTTTTAATCGAGTCATCTAAAAGAATTACAACCAATAAAGTTCGCATCATCAGCCGTAATCAGCATATGATGCGTTTGGATGCGGAGATAACAAAAGATGTTGATGCTGATATCGAAAACAAATTATTGAGCAGTTTAAAAAGTTGTTTCGAGAATACGAAACCTGATGTTCTTATTTTCGAAGATTATAACAAAGGTGTTTTAACCGCGAACTTAATTGAAAAAGTAATAGAGCTTTGTAAAATACATCAGGTAGTTACTACGGTTGATCCGAAAAGAAAAAAT
>JAGWPQ010000671.1 GCA_028877045.1 Bacteroidota bacterium
AACTTGCCTTAACACCCAATTGTTTGCAAAGCTCAAATACAGCGGCAGTGCCGTTTTGCGGACCATCATCAAAAGTTAAATAGATATATTGCTTACTGCTGTCGTAATTGATTTTTTTCCAGAGAAATTGATTAGTGTCCTCCTGTACTTTTGCAACTATTTGATGGGGATTACTTTTTACTGAATTACAAGCTACTATAGGATTGCAAAAAATGCTTACACAAAATATTGCGGTTACAGAACTTACTTTACGAATCATATTATTCATTCAACATTTTTTACAAAAAAGAAGCCGCAAGTTATACGACGGAATGATTTAACGAATTTATTTCTATAAAATTCAAATTCGGCGTTCAACAAATGCCGCATCCGCTTACCTTTGCAAACTATAAATTATAGCCATGAGTGCACAAGATAAAATTTTACAAGAAGTAACGATCAAATTTGCAGGAGACAGCGGAGACGGGATGCAATTAACCGGACAACAATTTACCAATAATACAGCTTTGCTTGGAATAGATCTGGCCACTTTCCCGGATTTCCCTGCCGAGATTCGTGCCCCGATAGGAACACTGGCTGGTGTGAGCGGTTACCAATTACATTTTTCTTCAAAAAAAGTTTATACACCAGGTGATATTGCAGATGTATTGGTAGTAATGAATGCAGCTGCTTTAAAAGTAAATTTAAAAAGTATTAAACCGGGTGGAAAGATCGTTGCAAATATTGATGGTTTTGATTCAAAGAACCTTCGATTGGCACATTACCCCGATGGCGTAAATCCTTTGGAAGATGGCAGTCTGGATAATTATGAAGTAATTAAAATTGATGTTACCAAATTAACACGCGAAGCTTTAAAAGATTTTAAAGAGTTGGGTGTTAAAGAAAGAGACCGTGCAAAAAACATGTTTGTTCTTGGTTTCATTTATTGGATGTACAACAGAAGCCTTGATACCACCATCGCTTTTCTGAAAGATAAATTTGGCAAAAAAGAGATCATTCTTCAAAGCAATATCAAAGTATTGCAGGCCGGATATAATTACGGCGATACCACCGAAACATTTACATCGCGTTACACGATCGAAAAAGCAAAATTACCTGCAGGTTCTTACAGAAACATTATGGGCAATGCCGCGTTGGCAATGGGTTTGGTAGCTGCAGGCGAAAAAAGCGGATTAAAATTATTTCTCGGTTCCTATCCTATCACACCTGCTACAGATATTTTACAGGACTTAAGTAAATACAAAGCATTTGGTGTAAAAACGTTTCAGGCTGAAGATGAAATAGCAGCCATCTCTTCTGCAATTGGTGCAAGCTATGGTGGCTTATTGGGCATCACTACCACTTCTGGTCCGGGTATGGCCTTAAAGACCGAAGCAATGGGATTGGCAGTGATGTTAGAAATTCCATTGGTGATCATCAATGTTCAGCGTGGCGGACCATCGACAGGCTTACCAACAAAAACTGAGCAAAGCGATTTGATGCAGGCTTATTATGGCAGAAATGGCGAATGCCCGATGCCTGTAATTGCTTCATCAACACCAAGTGATTGTTTTGAAGTTGCATACGAAGCTTCACGCATTGCCGTACAACACATGACCCCGGTTATTTTATTAAGTGATGGGTATATTGCCAATGGTGCTGAGCCTTGGAAATACCCTGTAGCGGCTGATCTGCAACCAATTGATGTTAAGTTTAAAACAAAATTAGATGAAGGCGAAGAAACTTTTCTTCCTTATAAGCGCGATGAAAAATTAGTTCGTCCCTGGGCTATTCCGGGAACTGCCGGATTTGAACATCGCATTGGTGGCTTGGAAAAACAAGACTTAACAGGTGCTGTAAGTTACGATACCGATAACCATCAGCACATGATCAAGACAAGACAAGCCAAAGTTGATAAAATAGCCGACTATATTCCGTTGCAGACAATTGACAGCGGTGCCGAAAAAGGAAAAGTATTGGTATTGGGTTGGGGTTCAACTTATGGTGCCATTAAAAGTGCCGTATTGGAATTACAGGCCGAAGGTCATGCCGTAAGCCATGTACATCTTCGTTATGTTCGTCCTTTCCCTAAAAATCTGGGAGATATCCTCAATAATTTCGATAAAGTTTTAATTCCTGAAATCAATAACGGGCAATTGGTAAAAATTATTCGTGACCAATATTTGATTGATGCGAAAGCATTTAATAAAATGATGGGAATACCTATTACCAAAGGTGAATTGATCGATGTGATCAAAGAGATGTTGTAAAGAATTAGTTTTGAAATATTATAAACGTCAGGCTGAAAATTTCGGTCTGACGTTTTTTATTTTTTAATCTGAGGAGGAAAGTTCTGAACGTTGAAGAGTGCGACGCAACCGGTGTTTCATTGAAATACAAAAGCCTGCTACATAAAAATTATTCTCGTTTTCCTTTCAGGGCATGATTTAAAGGGAAAATTATATTCATCATAAAACCTTCATTCGGAGCTGATATAATAGATAATTTTCCGTCGTATAATTTAATTCTCTGTTCAATATTTTTTAATCCAATACCATTTCTTTCTACTGAAAGATCGCAGCCTTTGCCATCATCTTTCAGCGTTGCTGAAATGGATTGATCTTCTCTTATTATCTCCATCAGAAAATGTTTTGCCTGCGAATGTTTAATTGTATTATTTGCCTGTTCTTGAATAATTCTGAACAAGTTTAATTTGAATTCCTCTTTCAAATCATCTTCAGTGAACCCTACAACAGAAATAGTGAAGTTAATATCGCCGCGACTGAACATATCGTCTAATAATTGCCTTATTCCACGAATTAGCGACTCGTACTCCAAAACAGGTAAGGCTAAATATTTTGAAATCTTTCTAATTTCGGATGTTGCATTTTTTATATACAAGACAGCTTCATCCAAACCTGTCTTCATTTTTGCTTCAGCTTTATTTTTTAAAAACCCGATGTGAATGGCTGCTGCTGCCAATAACTGATTTACATTATCATGCAACTCCATACTTAATTCCTTACGTTCTCTTTCCTGCCCGAATATAAAAGCTTCATTAATTAATTTTTGCTGCTTTTCCCTTTCCAACTCCAGCCTTTCTTCCAATTCTATTTTTTCACTAATATCAATAAAAGTGATCACAGAAAATTCCAGCGCTTGAAAATCTGAATTAATAACAGGATTGGTATTTAATAAAAGCCATTTGATTCTACTATTCTGATACTTGATTCCAATTGTTTTTTTACGATATGAAATTTTTTCTACTACTATTTTTTTTGAAATAAAATTTTCCTTCGGAAAACTATTTTTATGTTCATCAATAAGTTCCCATGTCTCTCCGGTCACAGATTTATTATAGAACTTAAGCACATTTATTCCCAAAATATCATTAGCACTTTTATTGTTCAAAATAATTTCGCCATTACTATTGACCACAATAAATCCTTCGCGCATGCTTTGAAAAATAGTATTCAACTGAATTTCAAACATTTTATACTTTTCCTGCTCTTCATATTGTTTAGTAAAATCCTGCGCTGTACTGATGTACATTCTTTCCCCGTTAAACTCCGACAAAGCAATGATTCGATATAAAACAATAATCTGTTTCCCGGTTCTTGTTGTTATCCGCATGATCTCTTGCCAGATATCATTATCTCCAATAACCGAAAGTTCATTTCTTGCACGTTTCGCGTGATCTAAGTTTTTGGCATCAACTAAAAATTCAAATTGCCATAAAGAACTTTGTCTCCTTCCAATACATTCTTCCCTGGTAATTTCATATAATTTTTCTGCAGACTTATTGAAATAAATAACGTCAAAATTTTCGTTCATCACAACCAATGCATCAAGCAATCTTTCTGTTATAAACGGAGCTAATATATCTTCATTTACTTCAAGCATAATGCATACAAATCAAGATATGAATTGTTAAATTACGTATTTTATTTATAAGCTTGTAGGAGATTTTTCTCTAATAGATAAAATTTTCTTAAATCGAAAACCAATAACCGATCAACTGGCAAATGATTCCGACAAATAATCCAATATAAATTTCGGCATTACTGTGATCGCTTGCAATCAAGCGGCTGCTGCAAACAATTCCGGTTAATAAAAATGTGATGCTGATGGCTGATGTTATTTGGATGTGATAGTAAAATGCAAATAATATCATCGCTGCCGATGCAGCGCCCATAGCCATTGCGTGCAAACTTATTTTGATGTAATTATTGATGATGACACCAACCGATGTTGAAATAAAAATGCCGAAATAGAAAAATTTAAGCACGATGGGTTGGTCGGTAAAATTGCGGCTTAAATAATACATCCACCAATAAAAGAACATGGTTACAAAAAATGGGATGACACGTTCTTTTTGTGTGCGGAGATATATGCTGTTACTAAATTTCAAGCGCCATAATAAAAAAACTGTGAATGCCGGAAAGAATGCTGTAAACCAAAATAAACCAAAGAAGCGCATCTTTAATTTCCACAAAGTAATACCGCTAAATTCTGTAGGAAATTGGTACATCAAATAAATAAAAATATATGTTGGTATAAATAAAGGATGAAAAATGTACGAAATGATTTTCGCAGGAATACGAAGTAGAATGGATGCTTTATATGTTTCTGTGTCTTGCATTTCTAATTTCACGAATTACTTTCTCAAAATTTATAACTAAAATGTTTTTAATACTGACTGAATTGTCAACGATTTAGTTTTTATTTTTCGTTTTTTTCCTACAATTCTTTCCTCAACCGTGCCACCGGAATATTCAACATTTCGCGGTATTTGGCAACGGTACGACGTGCAATATTATAACCTTTCTCGTTCAGCATATCAGTTAATTCTTCATCGCTTAACGGTTTGCGTTTATCTTCCGCCTCGATCATGTTGCTTAATATTTTTTTCACTTCACGGGTGCTTACTTCTTCGCCGCTGTCGGTACTTAAACTTTCGCTGAAGAAAAATTTTAAACGGAATGTGCCAAATTCTGTTTGCACAAATTTGCTGTTAGCAACACGGCTAACTGTTGAAATATCGAGATTCGTTTTCTCTGCAATATCTTTTAATATCATTGGCCGCATTTCTGTTTCATCACCCGTTAAAAAAAACTCTTTCTGATGTTTCATGATGGTATCCATCGTGATCAGCAAAGTATGTTGACGTTGCTGGATCATTTCAATAAACCATTTGGCCGAATCAATTTTTTGTTTGATGAAAAGCACCGCTTCTTTTTGCCGCTTATCTTTTTTTGCACCGCGTTCATATTCTTTCATCATATCTCTGTAACCCTCACTCACACGCAGATCCGGTGCATTGCGTGAATTTAAAGAGAGTTCTAAAACGCCACCATTATTTACAATATAAAAATCGGGAACGATATAACTTTCGGCTTTATTCAGTTCGCCGATATTACCGCCGGGCCTCGGATTCAATTTGATGATCTGATTGATGACTTCTTTGATCTGATCATCATCCAAATTCAATCCACGCTGAATTTTTTCGTAATGTTTTTTGGTAAACTCATCAAAATATTTGCTCAATACTTTAATTGCAAGCTCAACACTTTTTTCTTCATTAATTTTTCTTTCCAACTGCAGCAACAAACATTCCTGTAAGTTTCTGGCACCGACACCCGGTGGATCGAATTGCTGAATTTGTTTAATGATGCGTTCAACTTCTTTTTCATCAGTCATCACATTTTGCCTGAAAGCAAGGTCATCAACAATGCTGCTTAATTCCCTGCGCAAATAACCATCGTCATCCAAACTGCCCACAATCTGTTCGGCAATTTTAAATTGTCGTTCATCCAATTCCAATAACCCCAGCTGATTAATTACCACATCAAAAAAGCTATGCTCATTTTTTATGGGCATTACTTTTTTATCGTCCATCTCCGGATAATTATCATCCTTCATTTTATAATCGGCTATCTCTCCATCATCATCAACAACATATTCGCTGATGTCCAGATCCTCATATTCATCTTCGCTGCCATCCAGATCATACTCTTCTTCGTTGCTTTCAAATTCATCTTTCATCTCATCCTGATCATCACTGCCATCTTCTTCGGCCATTTCCAATGCCGGATTTTCTTCCAGTTCTTCTTTAATCCTTTCTTCCAAATTAGCAGTAGGCACCTGTAACAATTTCATCAACTGAATTTGCTGGGGTGATAGTTTTTGTAATAACTTTTGCTGTAACGATTGACCTAATGCCATTTTATTTTATTCCGAATTTTATTTTTATGCTACCGGCTTTTGTACTTCGTGGCATCGCCTGTTGCGTCGCACTCTTGTACTGTTTGTTCGCCATTCATCATTTCATAATCTACATTTCTCAAACATTGTAAATTTACATACAAAAGAAAACAAGATTGCTGTGAAAAGAATTTGTTTGTTTGTAAATTTATTGCTAATACTTTGCGCAGCCGGCAAGGCGCAACTTCCGCATCAGTCTTTGCCTTCAAAAGATATGATAGATAGTTTAAAACTGTATCCGTTGCACGTTTTACCCAATAATTATTATTTTAATAATATCGGATTCTTCTGCAAGAAAGAAATACAATTCGAAAAGGCAACTAAAATTCCTTTGCGGTTTAGATTGGGCTCTCTCGAATACACAGATTATTTAGAACAAAAACCAAATGCAATAAAAAAGCCGTAATAAAAATTACGGCTTTAATTTTTTTATAGTGCAACACTTTCCTTTTGCAACGCTTTTTTTATGACGGCAACCATCTTCTCTCCTTTTTCTTTTAATTGTTCATCGGTCCACGAAAGATTAATGGCAGTACAAATGCAACGGCTCATCAAATCATCGCTAACAGGAAATCCCTGTACTTTTAATTTTTCCAAAGCAGCTTTTTGTTCATCCGATAAAGGATATAACGATACACCATTTTTTAAATGATGCCAGTTGCGTATGTAATGCCAGTTGTTATCGATGTAATGAAAATTACCTGCTAAAATTCCCTGTGCTTTCATCTCTTCAACAAATGCTTTTGTAATTTCTGCCGAAGGTAAAAACCAACATAAAAAAGTACAACTGTCGCCCGATGGATCGGGTATTTGTCTGAAAGAAACTTCAGGTATCTGTGCCAACACATTTTTTAAATAACCGTGGTTCTTTTTTTGAATGACTAAAAATTTATCCAGCTTTCTTATCTGCGCTAAACCAACAGCAGCATGCAATTCGCTGATGCGGAAATTATATCCGATGAACGGATGCAGATCGGCACCACGATCAACACCTTTATGGTCGTGGCCATGATCGGTGTAACCATCGCATTTAATATAAACGTCTTCATTGTTCGTCATCACCACGCCACCTTCGGCACAAGTGATCGTTTTTACAAAATCAAAACTGAATGTTCCTGCAGCACCAATGGTTCCAACATGTTTGCCTTTGTAAGTTGCTCCGATACTCTGACAAGCATCTTCTAATAAAATCAAATTATGTTCGTCGCAGATTTTTTTCAGCGCATCAATATCTGCCATGCTTCCGCACATGTGTACCGGCATCACACATTTTGTTTTTCTGGTGATGGCATTCAACACAGCCTGCGGATTGAGTGTTAATGTTTCGTCCACTTCAACCAAAACTGGAATAGCACCAACGCTTAACACTGCTTCGAAACTTGCAACGAAAGTGAATGCGGGCATAATTATTTCATCGCCGGCACCAATTCCCAACGCAGCCATTGCTGTTGTTAATGCTGATGTGCCGCTCGATGTAAGTTGCGCATATTTACTACCGAATGTTTTACAAATTTCTTTTTCCAGTTCAACAGATTTCCAGATGCCTTTACGCGGACCATCAAATCCGTAACGCATTAAGATTCCTGTTTGCAAAACGTCGTTTACTTCTTTTCTTTCTTCATCTCCAAAAAATTCAAAACCGGGCATATTTAAAAGTTTAAAGGGTTTAAAGTTCAAAGTTTAACGTTGCAAAAATAGAGAAATAAGATTTGTTGTAAATTTTTGTTGATGGAGGGACTGTTAAAATAATCTGCCTTTCTTTGCTGTATGAAGCCAATTTTATTTTATTGTTACGATGCATATTGCGGATGGTGTTACGGATTCAGTCCGGTAATTAAAAAAATCGCAGCCGAATATCAATCACGATTTGAAACAGAAGTTTTATCGGGCGGTATGATCATCAACGAAAAAAAAGAACATATTGGATCGATGGCACCCTACATTCAAAAAGCTTATACAACCGTTGAAGAACGCACGGGCATTGAGTTTGGGAAAGATTTTCTCTGGCATATATTCAATCCGGAATTAAGCGATTGGTATTTGGATTCGGAAAAATCTGCCATTGCTTTATGTATTTTCAAAGAATATTATCCGCATCGTCAGGTTGAATTTGCAAGCGACCTGCAATATGCTTTAAATTATGAAGGAAGAGACCTGTGCGATGATGAAGCCTATCGCCATCTCTTAGAAAAATACAGTATTCAGCCGGAAGCATTTTACAGCAAATTAAAAAGCGAAGAATACAAAGAGAAAGCGCATTACGAATTTCAGCTGTGCAAACAATTGCAGGTAACAGGTTTTCCCTGTGTGCTGATGCAAACCTCCGAAACCAAATTTCATTTACTGGCAAGAGGTTTTACAGATTATGAAACTTTAAAACAAAGAATAGAAAATCTGTTAAAGGAATTGCAACAATCTTAGCGCCGTTTACCATTCATATAAAAAAATGATAGAAGTAAAAATGTGTTTAGTACTTTTCAAAAAACCTAATAAATAAGTTATGAGAAAAACAATTTTTGTCTTTGCATTTTTTATGTTAGCACTAACAGGTGTATTTGCGCAAACTGCTGCACCGGCCACACCCGATACTTCTGCCAATACCAAAGCAGAAAGATTTGTAACAAAACATAGTATTAAGATCGATGGCAAAATGATCAACTACACAGCAACTGCTGGAACATTAATTTTAAAGAACGAAAAAGACGAACCCATTGCAACATTTGGTTTTATTGCATACACAAAAGATGGAGAAACAGATTTACAGAAAAGACCGGTGATGTTTGCTTATAACGGCGGCCCGGGTTCATCATCTTTATGGTTACACATGGGCGCATTGGGACCACGCCGTGTTGCCATAACCGATCTTGCGCCAACAACACCCGCTCCGTATAAATTAGAAGATAATGTTTCTTCAGTTTTGGATGTTACAGATATTGTAATGATCGATCCGGTGGGAACAGGATTAAGCCATGCCATTGGCAAAGCAAAGAATAAAGATTTTTGGGGAGTTGATCAGGATATAAAATCGATCAGCGGTTTTGTAAAAAGTTATATCACTGAATTTGACAGATGGAATTCGCCTAAATATTTATTGGGTGAAAGTTATGGCACCATGCGTTCGGCAGGTGTTGTAGATTTTCTGCAGGAAAGATTGGGCATTACTGTAAACGGTGTTGTATTGGTTTCGTCGGTACTCGATCTTCGTCAATTAACATTCGCTCCTGGCGATGATATTTCTTACATCATGTATTTGCCAACTTACGCAGCCACTGCTTTATTTCATAATAAAATTACAAAGCCCGCAAACTTTTCAAACTTCATTAAAGAAGTTACAGATTTTGCCGAAGGAGAATATACATTGGCTTTAACCAAAGGCGATAAATTAGATGATGCTGAAAAAGACAAAATAGCAACAAAACTTTCTGCTTACATTGGATTAAGCAAGGATTATATTCTTAAATCAAATCTGCGTGTATCTCAACCACAATTTTGTGATGAATTATTGCGCAATGAGCATTTGACTGTTGGCAGATTGGATTCGCGTTTTAAAGGGATCAATCAAAAACCAACCAGCGAATTTTCTGATTATGATCCGCAAAGTTCTGCTATCAGTCCTGCATACACAGCTACATTCCTGAATTATTTATATAATGAACTGAAAGTAAACAAAACAAATAATTATCACATCTCGGCTTACAGTGCCGAAGGATTTAATTGGGATTGGAAGCATACAAACGGTCTCTGGGGTGGTGGTGTTTATACGCCGAATACAGGCGTTGATCTGGCCGATGCCATGAGCAAAAACCCTAATTTAAAATTATTGGTATTGAATGGATATTATGATCTCGCTACACCATTTTTCGGAACAGAATATACAATGGATCATTTAGGATTAGAGAAAAATATTCAGGCAAATATTACCATGAAATATTTTGATGCAGGGCACATGATGTATGTTAATCCGGCGTCTCTTGCAGCATTAAAAAAAGATGTAGCTGATTTTATTACTGATTCAAGCAAATAAATTTTATAACGCATTCAATAAAAAAGGCAACAAATTAATTGTTGCTTTTTTTTATTTTTAAGATCTATTTTTTTACAGGACTCGAATGCAATGCAATCCTGTTTCCTTCGCTGTCAATAAATAAAGCCATATAACCAATATCATCACTGATACTTGTTTTGGTCATGATGATATTGCCGCCGCTTGGTACAATTCTGTCCAGCACAATTTGCAGATCGGGGTTGCCGTTCAAATACACCAATACACCTTCGGAGGAAGGTTTATAAAATCCCGAATGAAAACATAATGCGCCACCTGTCGTTCTTTCTTCAGCCGGAAAGAGCCGCATTTGTAATCCGTTCGGCAAATCCATCGGAATTAATTTTGTTTGAAAAATATTTTCATAAAATCTGGTAGCTCTTTCTATGTCGGTAACCGGAATTTCAAACCAGTTAATAGCGTTTTTAAAAGTCATATTATCAGGTTTTTATTGGTGATCAATCATTTTTCTACCAAAAGTTAGAAACAAAGTTTTACAAGTCATAATTAATTATTTGAGCGGAATGAGATCAGCGCCAGAAAGGGTTTAACCAAAGTTTTAAGAACTAATACAACTCATTAACTTCGTTATTCTTTAAATTCCTTTACTTTGCAGCCTCTAAAAAAATTTTATGGAATACAGTAAATTAATATCAATCTCGGGCATGAGCGGTTTATTTGAAGTGTTGGGAAGTAAAACCGACGGTGCCATTGTTCGTTCGTTGGAAGATAAAACCACCAAGTTTGTAAGCAGCCGCATACACAACTTTTCGCATCTGGAAAGCATAGAAATATTTACCATTCGCGAAAATGTAAACCTGGTAGAAATATTTCAGGCGATGGATAAAAGCAAAGAAAAATTACCATCAGAAAAAGATCCGAAAGCAATTACAGCATACTTTAAAAAAGTATATGCCGACATGGATTTCGACAGGGTATATGCCAGCGATATGAAGAAGATGGTTAAATGGTTCAGTATTTTGAAAGAACATAAAGTTGAATTTAAATTAACCGAAACCGAAGAGGAAGAAACAACTGAAGAAAAAGCTTAATTAAATTTTCAGTAATAATAAAATGCCACTTGTTTCTCAGGTGGCATTTTTATTTTGTGTATGCGATGAATACACCTGCCTAGTTCAATACAAAATCCTTCTCTTGTGAAAATTTTTACCGTATTGTTACCGCAAACATCGGCTCATGTAATAATTCTTCACTTAGCAAAAATCTTTTCTTATTTTCAATCCTTATACCACTGTTATGAGAAAGATATTTTTTTTGCTGCTCTTTTATTATTCTGCCTTACATGCACAGCAAGCCGATATTATTATTAAACATGCAAAACTGATTGACGGCACGGGCAATTCATGGATCTATGCCGACATTGCTGTGAAGGATGGAAAAATACTGGCCATTGGGCATTTAAATAATTATACTTCGAATAAAATAATTGATGCAACCGGATTAATTGCTTCGCCAGGTTTTATTGATGTGCACACACATATTGAAGGCGATGAAAAGAAAAATCCTTATGCTTCAAATTTTATTTATGATGGTGTAACCACTGTGGTAACGGGCAATTGCGGTTCGTCGAATACTGACATTAAAAAATATTTTTTGATGCTCGACAGTTTAAAGACATCCATCAATATTGCAACGCTTATTGGCCATAATGATGTAAGGAAAGCTGTGATGGGAAGAGCCATGCGTGACCCCACCGAAGATGAAATGAAAAAAATGGAAGGCATTGTTGAGCAGGCAATGAAAGATGGTGCCGTTGGTTTTTCAACAGGATTAATTTATATACCCGGCACTTATTCAAAAACCGACGAGGTAGTTCGTCTGGCTAAAGTTGCTGCAAAATATAATGGTGTGTATGCAAGTCATATCCGCAACGAAGGCGATAGTGTAACACAAGCGATCGAAGAAGCATTGCATATCGGCAGGGTAAATAATATGCCGGTAGAGATCTCTCATTTTAAATTAAGCGGGCAAAATAATTGGGGGCGCAGTAAAGAAACACTGCCTTTAATTATTAAAGCAAGAGAAGAAGGATTGGATGTTACCATC
>JAGWPQ010000672.1 GCA_028877045.1 Bacteroidota bacterium
GTTCAATAAAGTTGCTATCGTACAAGAGTGCGACGCAACCGGTGTTGAAAAAAGATTTGCAGCTGGTAACATAAAAAAATCTTTATTGGGTAGAAATTAATTTCACACCGTGCTGATTAATTGTTGTTACATGCGTATGGTAATCCAACCCGATATTTTCGTACACTTCTTTCATCACAACTTCTACAGCCCTTGCTGTGACTGCATTCTGGCTCAGCATAAAAATAGAAGGACCACTGCCACTGATGCCACCACCCAATGCACCGGCTTCTTTGCATTTCTTTTTTACTTCATCAAACCCCGGAATTAAAATGCTGCGCACAGGTTCTATAATTACATCTTCCAAACTTCTGCCGATGAGATCGTAATCGTGTTTGATGAATCCTGCAACCAATCCTGCAATATTTCCCCATTGCCTGATAGCATCTTTCAACAACACACGTTGTTTTAAAATTTGACGTGCATCGGAAGTACGCACTTCAATTTGCGGATGCACAACGGTAACGTGCAATTCAGGTGCATCAATGCTTACAATATCCAACGGAAAAATTGAACGTATCAAAGTAACGCCGCCATAAATTGCAGGGGCAATATTATCGGCATGTTTAACACCGCTTGCCACTTTTTCGCCAAACATTGCAAAGCGAACCAAATCTTCTTTCGAAAAACGATTTTCCAATAAATAATTTGCGGCAACAACTGCACCTGCGGCACTTGCAGCACTGCTGCCAATGCCACTGCCGGGCTTGATATTTTTTTTGCTGATGAGCTGAAGCCCTTTGATATCGGGTGTTTCATCGAGCAAAGCTAATAATGCAGCACCCGAAACATTTTTCTCCGGATCGAGCGGTAAATTATAATCATCATCATTAATAATGGTAACACCTTTTTCATTGCTTAATGAAATAGTGAATTCATCATTAGGATCATTCAATGCAAAACCTAAAATATCGAAACCGCAAACAACGTTTGCAACTGTTGCCGGACTTAAAACTTTTACTTCTTTCATGATGATAAATTATCTCGCTACTCTTATAATATCAGCAAACACGCCACTTGCAGTAACATCGGCACCTGCACCGGCGCCTTTCACTACCAATGGTTGTTCGGGATAACGTTGTGTGTAAAATAAAACAATATTATCCTTGCCATACAAATGATAAAAATCTGAATTGGATGGAATATGCTGTAATCCAACTGCAGCCTTGCCATTCTCGTAACTTGCGACAAATTTTAATTTGCAATTTTTTGTTGCAGCAGCATCGTACAATGCTTTGAAGTGGGCTTCGTGCTTTTCCATTTCTTTGTAAAAATCTGCAACGCTGCCATTAAAACATGATGCAGGTAAGAAAGAATTGTTGGCAATATTTTCCATTTCAATTTTTTCTCCGGCTTCACGTGCAAGGATCATGATCTTGCGCATCACATCTGTTCCGCCCAGATCCAAACGCGGATCGGGTTCGGTATAACCTTCATCCTGTGCCTGTTTAACAACCTCTGCAAATAATTTTGTTCCATCGTAATTATTAAAAACAAAATTTAAAGTGCCCGATAAAACAGCCTGAATTTTATTTACTTTATCGCCGCTCTTTATCAGATCGTTCAAAGTGCCGATTACCGGCAAACCTGCGCCCACATTGGTTTCGAAAAGATAAGGTGCATTAAATTCTTTGGCTAACGATTTTAATTTTTTGTAATTATCAAATGCAGATGATGCTGCAATTTTATTACAAGCGACCACCGAAATACTTTTTGCCAATAATTTATCATACACCGATGCAACTTCTGCATTGGCA
>JAGWPQ010000673.1 GCA_028877045.1 Bacteroidota bacterium
ACATTGCAGTTATACCAACCATCGTTATTTGGCCCACCCTGACCATTGAAAGGTGATGGAGGACTTCTTTAACTAAAAATGTAATTGAATCAATATCTCTATAAAAAGTAACAGTTTTTTTTGTTTGTAGGTTTATAAATATTGGGTTTTAGGTTAGGGGAAATTGTCCAAGTACCTTTCTTTAATTCGTTGCCATCTTTTACGTCAACCAGTTTTGAATTAGAGCGAATAACAGAAAGTTTCGATTGCGCATTAGCTAATTGCAGAAGTAATAGTAAAGTACCTGTTAATAGAATTGTTGCTTTCATATAAAATTGTTTTTCCATAAAATGAACAAATGAAAGTACTAATGTCTTTTTTCACATTCAAATTAATTTTCAGGCATAAAGCAAAATGCTGCCACTTGATTTTTAGTACAAGTGTGCGATGCCACCGCATCCCAATAACCATACTAACGCTCGTTAACTAAAAAATCTACATAATAACTTTACTAATTGCCACATTCGCCTACATTTGCAGCTCGTAAAATTTATAGATTATGAAAGTGATGAAATTCGGCGGAACCAGTGTTGGCAAGCCCGAACGCATGCATCAGGTATCGCAACTGATCACCAGAGATGCCGAACCAACCATTGTGGTATTAAGTGCTTTAAGCGGAACAACCAATGCACTTGTTGAAATAAGCAATCATCTGGCGCAGAGCGACAGATTGGGTGCCAAAGAAAGTATCGATAAATTAGAAGCACATTACCGAAAGTTTGTTGGCGAATTAGTTAAGGGCGAAGCGTTGCAGGCAAAAGCAAATGCCATTGTTACCGAACATTTCGAATTCTTAAATATTATTTTGCGCATCTCGTTCAGCGACGCTTTGAATAAAGATATTCTGGCCCAGGGCGAATTAATGAGCACCAAATTATTCTGTGTTTATTTGGAAGAGCAGGGCATCGATCATTTATTATTACCTGCTTTGGAATTCATGAGCATTGATGCCAACGAAGAACCTGCATTTGCTTCCATTCAAACAAAATTAAATGCGTTGTTGCAGCACCACAGCAATAAAAAATTATTTATCACGCAAGGTTATATCTGCAAGAATGCAAGGGGAGAAGTGGATAATTTAAAACGCGGTGGCAGCGATTACTCTGCATCACTGATCGCTGCAGCGGTTAAAGCATCTGTTTGCGAAATATGGACCGATATTGATGGCATGCACAACAACGATCCGCGTATTGTTGATAAAACATTTGCCATTGAACAACTAAGTTTTGAAGAAGCTGCTGAGTTGGCTTATTTCGGCGCAAAGATCTTGCATCCTACCTGCATCTGGCCGGCACAACAGGAAAATGTTCCCGTTAAATTATTAAATACCATGCAGCCCGAAGCAGTGGGTACCACCATTACCAAAGAAGCCGGAAGCATTGGTGTGAAAGCGGTTGCAGCGAAAGACGGTATCATTGCCATTAAAATAAAAAGCAGCCGCATGTTATTGGCTTATGGCTTTTTGAGAAAAGTATTTGAAGTGTTCGAAAAATATAAAACATCCATCGATATGGTTACCACATCCGAAGTTTCGGTATCGGTAACCATCGATAATGATACTTATTTGAATGATATCATCCGCGAACTGGAACCGTTTGGCACAACCGAGATTGATAAAAATCAAACCATCATTTCAATTGTTGGTAACGAAATTGAAGCTACCAATGATGTGATGAAAAAGTTATTTGATGCCATTGCAGAAATTCCCGTACGAATGGTTTGTTATGGCGGAAGTTACCACAATGTTACTTTGCTGGTTGACGGGCAATACAAAACAAAAACATTGCAATTGCTGAATAAAGGATTGTTTGGATTATAAATTAATTGATAATTTATTTTATTTAAAGGCTGCAAGTTTGAATTTGACTTGCAGCCTTTTTATTTTATATTATCTAAAATCATCTTCCCCCAAATCTTCTTCTTCACCAAAATTAATATTGCCGAGATTCATCATGCTGCCCATCAGATCTTTGAACTCAATTTTTCCTTCAATTACTTTTTTACTTATTAAAGAATAAGAAGCCAATCCATGCAATACAAATTCCATCAGCAACGCCGTTTCTTTTTCATTGGCTGCATGAAAATATTTTTTTACAAAAGCATGCAGGCCGTCAACTTTATACAACGCTGCAATTTTATCGGCATCATTTATCTCAACCAAAATATCCAAATGATTGCCTGCATCAAACCAGCGTGTGATTGATTTGTAGGGATTCTCAATTTCTTTTTCTTCCACAGATCTTTTTCCGGTGCTTCTTCTTTTTTTGGCTTGTTCCGGATTAGGAAAATATTGAACAAATTGTGTGCGGATAGATTTGTCCAATAAATTAACTGCTACCTGATACGGGCCTTCCTGTTCACCTTCATACACCAATTCAATTTTTCCTGTGATAGAAGGAATTACGCCAACCAGATCACTGATCCAGACCTGTGTTTTCTTTTCATTGTGAATGATGGCTCTGCGCTCGGCACTGCTCACAGCATTCTCAAATGCAGCAATGGTAAGCCTTGCACTCACACCGCTTTTTTTATCAACGTATTCATTGCTTCTTGCTTCAAATGCAATTTGCTCGATCAATCTTTTAATCACATCACTTACAACCACTTTTTGTTTTTGTTCTTCGAGGATATGCGATTCCTGTTCTGTTATCGCTAATGATGTTTCAATTGTTTTTGGATAATGCGTTAAGATCTGCGATTCAATCCTGTCTTTCAACGGTGTTACAATACTTCCGCGATTGGTATAATCTTCGGGGTTGGCAGTGAACACAAATAAAATATCCAACGGCATTCTTAATTTGAATCCGCGGATCTGAATATCGCCTTCCTGCAAAATATTAAACAATGCTACCTGAATTCTTGCCTGCAGATCGGGTAATTCGTTAATTACAAAAATGCCTCGGTTGCTTCTCGGAATAATGCCGTAATGAATCACTCTTTCATCAGCAAAACTTAATTTTAAGTTTGCTGCTTTTATCGGATCAATATCACCGATCAGATCAGCTACGCTAACATCAGGTGTAGCAAGCTTTTCGCCATACCGTTCGCTTCTGTGGATCCATTGAATCGGCGCTTCATCGCCATATTCCGCGATCACATCTTTTGCATATTTGCTCAACGGTTGCAAAGGATCATCATTCACTTCACTGCCCGCAATAACCGGAATATATTCATCCAGCAGATCAACCATTTGTCTGGCCATTCTTGTTTTCGCCTGACCGCGTAAACCCAAAAACAAAATATTATGACGCGATAACAAAGCTCTTTCCGTATCAGGAATAACAGAATCTTCATAACCTAAAATTCCTGTGAATGCGTTCTCTTTATTTTTAATTTTTTCAATTAAATTATTGCGCACTTCTTCTTTGATCGATCTGGTTTTATAACCGCTCTTTTTTAATTCGCCTAAAGTTTTGATCTTCTGAATATTCATAATTATTTTTTTGTACTTAGCTTTTGTATTTCAATGTAGCACCTGTTGCGTCGCACACTTCAACGTTCAGAACTTTTCGGAGCAACGTAAATCGTTAGTCGAAAGTCGCAAGTGAGGCCTTAACTTGCGATTCACGATTATCGATTCACGTTTCCTCAATAAACAGTTTTACGTTTCCCGCTTTCAAAATCCTTAAAAATAAATGCACCTAATTTATCCAGCGATGCAAAGAATGCTTTGCCCTGATTCATCTCGGTAAATTCCTGTACAAACCTTTGCAGGTAAGGATCAGAAGCGATCATGAAAGTGGTGATCGGTATCTTTAATTTCTTGCATTGCGCTGCAAGATTGATACAGCGGTTCATGATCTTTCGGTCGATACCAAAACTGTTTTTATAATAACGTTTACCAATCTTTAAACAGGTTGGTTTACCATCGGTGATCATAAAGATCTGTTTGTTCGGATTTTTTCTTTTGTGCAAAATATCCATCGCCAATTCTAATCCTGCAACAGTGTTTGTGTGATAAGGACCAACTTGCAAATAAGGCAGATCTTTTACTTCAACTGTCCACGCATCATTGCCAAACACAACAATATCCAAAGTATCTTTGGGATATTTTGTTGTGATCAGTTCACTCAATGCCATCGCTACTTTTTTGGCAGGAGTGATCCTGTCTTCGCCATACAATATCATCGAGTGCGAAATATCGATCATCAACACGGTTGATGTTTGCGATTTAAAATCTGTTTCTCTTATTTGCAGATCATCTTCGTGCATCGAAAAACTTTCGATACCATGATTGATCTGTGCATTGCGAATACTTTCGGTAAAATCAATTTGTTCCAGCATATCGCCAAACTGAAAGGGGCGTGTTTCAGGATTAATTTCATCGCCTTGCCCGGGTTTAAATGTTTGATGATTGCCGGATTTTGTTTTCTTGAGTTTGCCGAATATTTCTTCCAGACTTCTTTTGCGGATCGATTGTTCGCTCTTTCCTGTTATTTTAAAACTGCCGTCAACAGGATTTTCTTTCAAGTAACCATTGTTCTTCAGGTCATCAATAAAATCGCCCATGCCATATTCGTCATCGGTCAATTGATATTGTTTATCCAGTTCATTCATCCAGCTTAATGCTTCTGCTGCATCGCCATTGGTATAGGTAAGCAACTGCATAAAGATGTCGAGCATCTGCTCAAACTTCGATTTGTTGTTTTCGTTTGGATTAAATTGTATAAAACGATGACCGATCATAATTGTAAACAAATAAATTTAACTAGAGGTGCATGAAGTTAAGACAAGCTAATAATAAATAATGCCAAGCAACTTTGCATGGCATTATTTTTATCTTAATTCGAAATAAGTGATCTGCTGTAACAGTCTATTTTTTAAGTGTACCGCTATCGCCACCAATTGCCTTTCCGGTTTCGATGGTCGATTTTAAATTATACATCTTATCCATCTGATCGATCGTTTGTAAATAGCTTTCGGCAATTCGTTTTTCTTCGGCCATATTATCGGCTCTTGTTCCTGAAAGCGAATTATAATATTTAATTTGTTGTTGCAGATCTTTCTTAACTGATGCTTCCACTTTAGCTGCCAGATCTTTTGCATCGGCACGGTAACAGGCATCAAGGAACAATAAAGATGTCCGGTTATGCTGATTGTATCTGCTAACCATTCCGTAAGGGAAGTTTTCCTGCAGTATCATTTTATCTGCTCTTTCCAACACATTGCGTGCTGAATCTTTTTCGCCTTTTGTTGCTAAATAAGCACCCAGCTCACCATAAGCCTGGCGGATATTTTGTAAGTGGCGACGGTTTTCTTCATCATAATAAACACCTTTCAGATTTGCATTGCCAAATCCAAATTTATTCATCAGTTTATCAAACATCCAATCACCATTAATATCATTTCCTTCAACAGGAACAAGGCGATAACTTAATCCATCTTTGCGCAAATATTTTGCAAAACCCAACTCACCAAAACCACCGGTAAAATAGATCGGACGTTTCCAATGATTGGCAGCTATGATATTTAAAACAGCCAGATCATTTTTCATTAAAGTATTGCGCGGAATATCAAACCTTAATTCACTCACTACACTATCAGTTGCATTTACAGTTCCGTTCTGCAATACCAATGCTTTATCAA
>JAGWPQ010000674.1 GCA_028877045.1 Bacteroidota bacterium
GTACGTTGTTGCTGAAAACCTGCACGCTGTTTTTCTTCTTCAAATTCATCGTCACCTTCATCCGAGAATTCGCTTTTTGGAGGAGGAGGTGGTGTATTTGTTATTACCAATCCCAATTCATTTCTGAAAATATCGTAATCAACATCAAACTGATTTAAGATCTGTGTGGCGATATTTTCTTTATTCTTTAAAATACTTAACAGCAAATGTTCGGTTTCAACCAACGGGCTCTTTAAAGCTTTTGCTTCCAACACTGTAACACGAATAACTTTTTCGGCTTGCTTGGTTAATGGCAAACTATTTATGTTGGCAATGTTTTTACCTGTTTTATCTTTTACGGCAAGTTCGATTTCCTTGCGTAATTCGTACAAATCAACATTTAATTGTTTCAATACTTTGATGGCAATATTTTCGCCATCGCGTATCAATCCCAACAACAAATGTTCTGTGCCGATGAAATCATTTCCCAACCGTAAAGCTTCTTCACGACTGAAAGAGATTATTTCTTTTACCTGGGCTGAAAAATTATTATCCATATCTAAGGATTTATACAATTATAACGAATATTTTTGAGCAAAGTTGCTATGCTTTTATACACACTGTGTTAACGAAAACGAAAACTATGGAAATCAAAATTGATACCAAGGAAAAATTTACGGTTGTATTACCACTTGAATCTCATATTTATGACAATATGGCTGCGGAACTCGCTGCCACATGCAACAATTATTTACAAAAAGATGTAAAGAACCTGATACTCGATCTGCAGGCAGTAGATAAAATAGATGATGAGGCTGTACAAACCATCGCTCAATTGCAAAATGATTTCTATGAACAGAATGCTTCTTTTGTGATTTGTTCAATAAAACCCAATGTGGAAGAAGCTTTCGACAAATTAGAATTACTGGAATTTCTGAATATCACCCCAACCGAAAGTGAAGCATGGGATATTGTGCAAATGGAAGAAATCGAGAGAGAGTTATTGGATGGCGATGACATCTCATTTCATCCTGAAGTATAGATTTTACATCCTATTTTTCCTTATTCTTGTACCTAATTAAACAAAACAAATGTTTGGCGTAACCATTTTGGGCAATAATTCAGCAGTTCCTGCATACGACAGGCATCCTACTGCCCAGATTATTACGTTGCACGAAGAATTATTTTTGATCGATTGCGGCGAAGGCACCCAAATGCAAATGGCAAAATATAAGATCAGGCGCAGCAAGATCAATCACATTTTTATTTCGCACCTGCACGGAGATCATTATTTTGGATTGATCGGTTTAATTACCAGCATGGGTTTATTAGGACGGGAAAATGATCTGCATATTTATGCGCCAGCAACATTAAAAGAAATCATTGATCTGCAATTTAAAGTTGCCGATACAAAACTTCCTTTTGCACTGCATTTTCATCCATTGGAAAAAGAAGGATTGATCGTTGAAGGAAAAAGATTTACCGTTGAATGTTTTTCCACACAACACCGGATTGAATGCTGGGGATTTATCATCCGCGAAAAAAAACATGTTCGAAAAATTGATAAAGAAAAAGCGTTACAATTCAATATTCCCGCTGTGTATTATTCTCATTTAAAAAATGGTGCCGATTATGAAACAAAAGATGGCGAAATCATAAAAAACGAATGGGTTACTTTGCCTAATGCCAAACCACGCAGTTATGCGTTTTGTGCCGATACGATTTATGATGAACAGCTTGCCGCGATCATACAAAATGCAACACTTGTTTATCACGAAACCACTTTTCTGAAAGATATGAATGACCGTGCCACAGCACGTTTTCACAGCACCACGCATCAGGCAGCGAACATTGCCATCAAAGCAAATGCACAAAAATTATTGATAGGTCATTTCAGTAGCAAATACGAAAACCTTGATCAGTTTTTATCCGAAGCGCAGGAAATATTTCCCAACACCGATCTCGCAATCGAAGGTGTTACTTTCAGGATTTAATGCATCAGCCAGACATAAAATTTAGGAAATTCTGCACGCCAATATTTTTCGTTGTGCTGTGCGGTTGAGCTTGTAACTTTTTCGATCTGGTAATTAGATTTCTTATAAAAAATATCAGCCATCTTATTCATGTCGGGCACCATCGATGCACCTTCGTTTCCACCACAATAAAAATAAATTTTAGGAGGCGTATTGGTTACAAATTTTTCGGCATCATCAAACATTTGCGGTGTTATCCAAAATGCAGGTGAAAAAACACCGGCACCGCCAAACACTTTTGGATACTGCATCAGCGCGTATAAACTAATTAATCCGCCCATGCTGCTGCCAGCAACAAAAGTATATTCAACACCTTTTTTTGTGCGGTATTTACTATCAATAAATGGCTTTAAA
>JAGWPQ010000675.1 GCA_028877045.1 Bacteroidota bacterium
ATTCGTCTTTATATAATTGCAACATTTGTTTGGCAATGGCATCGGCATCGGTTGGATCGGCGTACAATGCAGCACTGCCGCCTATTTCGGGCAAACTGCTTGTATTACTCATTATCACCGGCACAGCGGATTGCATGGCTTCGATCACCGGCACACCAAAGCCTTCGAACAAAGACGGGAACAGCATTGCATAAGCCGATGCAGTTATGTTTGCCAATTCGTCTTCGGGTAAATAATTTAATAAAACAACATCGTCGCGGTATTTGTAGGTCTTTAATTTTTCTACAATGTCATCATATTGCCAGGCCAATCTTCCGGCAACCAATAATTTCATATTGCTGCGCTGCCATTTTTTAAATAACGAAAATGCTCTCAGCAAATTCATTAAATTTTTCCGAGGGTGAATGCCGCCAACAAATAAAAAATATTCCCTGCCATCGCTGTATTTTTCTTTTGTCTTTTGTTGAAGAGAAATATCAATCGGTTTAAAAATATTTTTTGCAGCGCTGTAAACAACATTAATTTTTTCGGGATCGATTTTATATTGCTGAACGATATCGCTCTTCGAAAATTCCGAAACGGTTGCAATTGCTGTTGCCTTGTTCAAGAATTTTTTTGTGTAAGCCCGGTAATAATACAAATGATGTTTTGCGATGAACTGCGGATAATGTTTAAATGCCAAATCATGCACTACCAACACCTGTGGAATGTTTGTTGTTAAACTGCAAAATCCATAAGGCTGAATCAATACATCGGGTTTGATGGAACGCAATGCCATCGGCAGTTTTACATCGTACCAATATTTGAACGAAAATGCATGACGTGCTTTTGGTGCAACAACAATTGGTTTAATGTTGGATGAAAAAATAAATTGTTCGTCATACTCCCTGTCGAAAATAAAAATGAATTCGTGTTGCGGAAATTGTTTGGCCAAACGCCTGAATATTTCCTGCACAAAATAGCCGTAACCTTCTAAATTATTTTTTTGTAAAAAGATACTGTTAACTGCAATTCGCATAAGCCGCAAAAGTAATTACATTATTGTTTGCCCATGCTGATTAATGAACAAAGCGTTGAAGAGTGCGACGCAACAACAGCTTCATTCTTATTCTGCAGCTTAGTACAAAAAATTATTTCTTTTGTTTAGCAGCCCAGTCGTCCATTTTCTTTTCTACAATTTCCAAAGGCATGCAACCATCTTTTAAAAATTCATCGTGGAAATCAGATAACTTAAAATCATCCCCTAATTCCTGCTGATATTTATTTCTTAATTCGCGAATTTTTAATGCACCAATTTTATAACTCAATGCCTGACCGGGAATGGCCATATACCGCTCAATCTCGGCCGTAGCGCCATCTTCGCTGATGGCTTCATTATCCATCATGTATTTAATGGCTTCTTCTCTCGTCATGTTTTTTGTGTGGATGGCAACGTCAACAACCAAACGAATGGCACGGTGCATTTCATCGCCCAATGCGCCCATGTATTGATAAGGATCGGTATATAAACCTAATTCTTTTCCCAAACTTTCACAATACAAAGCATAACCTTCGCCGTAAGCACCATACCACAAAAACCTGCGGAACTTAGGCAGCTTCTCGTTTTCCATTTGCAAAGAACTTTGATAATGATGACCCGGAATGGCTTCGTGCAAAAACAAACTCTCCATGCCGCTGGTGGTATTGAATTTTGTTGCATCTAAAATGGGAACATAAAAAATGCCGGGACGCGAACCATCGGGTGAACCAATATTATATTCGGCACTGGCGCTGGCAGCACGGAATGCTTCGGTTTGACGAATTTCGAATTTTGATTTAGGAACACGGCCATACATCTTTTTTAAATTAGGTTCCATCTTTAAATAAATGGCATGAAAAGCATTTAAAACATCTTCCGGCTTTTTGTATGGCATGAATTGTTTATCGGTTTTCATGAATTCAAAAAAAGATTTCAGATCGCCTTTAAATCCAACAGTATTTTTTACGCTATCCATTAAACCGCGGATACGTTTTACTTCGGATAAACCGATGTTATAAATTTCGTCGGCTGTTTTGTTGGTCGTCGTCCAGTAAGCAATTTCGTAATTGTACAATGCAGCACCATCGGGCAAAGCGCTGATGCCACTTGTATTTCGGGCTTTGGGTAAATATTCGTTCTTTAAAAAGTCACCCAATTTTTTATACGAAAGAATAATATTTTTTTGAATGGATTGAGTGAATGCTTCAGTCAATCTTTTTTTATCGGCATCAGAAAAATCTTTTGGCAATTTATTGATGGGGCCATAAAATAAATTCTTTGTTACATCGCTGCTAACCATTGCATCCATTTGTGGGATCATTTTTATTACCAACGATTTTGGCAATACATAATTGGCTTCTATTCCTTTTTTGAAATATTGAATGGCGCTATCGGTCCACACACTAAATGCATCCATTCGCTTCAACCAATCATCATAATTTTTTACGGTTTTAAAAGGTTGGTTGCCTTCGCCGCTGCCTAATTGACCTAAATCCAAACTCAATCCCCAAAACTGATTAGTAGGAATTAAGTTGGTATGAAATTTTAAACCTTCCAAACTAATTTCCATTTCGCGTTTAAAAATATCGTAGCTGATCTTATCATTGTCGTTCAATTGATCGCGGTCGAATTTTGTAACATACACGAGATAGCGATTATAAAATTCTTTTTCTTTTTTACGGTACTCATCAGTAAAATCGGCATAGAGTTTATCGTTATAACGTTCATCACCAATGGCAGTTGCTTCAAGTGGAAATAATTGCAAACGCTCTTCATAATATTTATCGAACAGGGCTGCCAACTCTTTATTGTCCTGATTCTGTTGATTGGTATTACTGAGTTTGCAGCTACTGATAACTGTGATGAGCAGCATCAAAAAGAAAATTATTTTTTTCATTAAAAAATTTTTGAAAGATGAATATAAAGAATTGCAGCATGAAAAATGATTAAATTGTATAAGATACTTACATCTTTTCCACCTGCGTCTTCAGTTGCAAAACTTGTTTGCTACTTTTACATCATGGCATTAGAACAATTAGATTTATTTTCTGCTGAACTCAATTCTCCCGGGCAGGAGAAAAGTAAAACTGTATTTGCTGATGAAAAAATTAAGGTGAAGATCAAATCAAAAAAACAAGAACCGTTCCCCGAAAAAAATACTGAAGAAAAAAGAGGAAGAAAATCTACCAAAGAAATTTATGCAGCAGTTGATCTGATCGATATTCCTGATGATGAAACACTCAACCAAAAATTATATTACAGCATCAGCGAAGTGGCCGGCTGGTTTAATGTTACTGTTTCGCAGATCAGGTTTTGGGAAAACGAATTTGATATTTTGGAACCACGCAAAAACAGAAAAGGCGATCGTCTGTTTCGTGTTGAAGACATAAAAAATCTGCAATTGATTTACTATTTATTGCGCAACCGCAAGTTTAGTATCGAAGGAGCGAAAGAATATTTAAAAGCCAACAAAAACAAGGCTGAGCTTCATTTACAGCTTGCCGAATCTTTGACAAAGTTTAAATTGTTTTTATTGGAATTGAAGGCTAACTTATCTTAATTATGAAGCGAATATTTTTTTTGATTTTTATTATTGCATTTGCATCCTGCTCATCATTCCATAAACTTTCGAAAATTAATTATTCGGTTGTGCCCGATGACAGGGCAAAAATTTTAAAAGGAATTATTAATCGGTCGTTGATAGAGAACGATACTTCGTTTGCATGGTTCAAAGAAAATATGAAATGGGGGGAAGTTGATGCAGCTGCTGTTGCTGCTTTTAAACAGAAAGGCGATAAATTTAAAATGATCGTTTTCGGTGGCACCTGGTGCGAAGACACGCAAAATGTTTTACCTAAATTTTACAGATTGGTTGATAAAAGTAATTTCCCTGAAAAAAATATTGTGCTGATTGGCGTTGACAGAAAAAAACAAACCATTAATAATCTCAGCAAAAAATACAACATCATAAATGTGCCAACCATTATTGTTTTAAGAAAAGGAAAAGAAATTGGCAGGGTTGTGGAATACGGAAAATCGGGTTCGGTTGAAAAAGATTTAACGGAGATCGTTCAAACAATTAAATAGAATTTATTAAACGAATTAGCGAGTATAATATTTGATGATTAGTTTTTGTTTTGCACCGTTACATCAACACTTTTTGCCGCCAGATCAATTTTATTTTTTTCAAGCAAATCAATCACACTTATATTAATTACTTCACGCAGGGCAATAAAATTTTCGAAAGGTTGCGGCATTACCGTAAAATAATCCACCGCAATAATGTGTGCATTTTTTCCGGTATCCTGCAAATAAACAATTGAATTGGTTATATCTTTTTGTTGCTGCAATAAACGCTTGATTTCGTTTGATACCGATTTTAATTGCTCGGCAGTTGCCGATAAACTTAACTCCAAACGCAGTTCCACCTTGCGTTCTGTGCGAAGGGTGATATTGTCAATGATGGTATCGACCATTTGCTTGTTAGGAACAGAGATATACGTTTTTTGTTCGGTACGGATGCGTGTACTTCTTAACCCGATCTTCTCGATAACGCCGGTAAAATTTTGAACTTTGACCAGATCACCGGTAATAAATGGTTTATCGAAAAAGATAATGAATGATGCAATTAAATTTTCCAAGCTTTCTCTTGTTGCCAATGCCAATGCCGCGCCAACAATACTTAATCCGGTTAAAAGATTACCGATATCTTTATTAAAAGCAAAGCGCAACACCAATAAAAATCCAATGGTAATGAGAATGACTTTAAAAAAGTCTTTAAAGAAAACGATCAGTTGATTATCGATTTTATCGTTGCTAACACTTGCTTTCTCTTCTAATATTTGCGCAATGAATTCAATGATGTGAATACACAATCTTATAAAAACAACGATAATGATGATGACACCGATACCGCTTACAATATCTTCGGTGTTGATGTGTTTATGGTAAAATTTTATTTTAAAAATTTCCGGAAAAGTTAAACGGTCCAATGCCGTGTACGCAATAAAAACAATTAAAAACCTTTCGATCGGTTTAACAACAAGATTCAGAAGTGCAATCTTCTTTTGCGATATATTTTCGTTGGTAATAAAGCCCAGTAATTTACCTGCCAGAAAACGTGAGATCAATCTTTTAATAATCAGCATCAGCAAAACAGTGCCAATTACCAGCAGATAAGCTTCAACGGTATTATCTAAAAAAGTATATTTTAAAATCTCTTTCATCCTCAAAAATTATTCTTCCCATTTTTTTAATTCAACGGTATTGCCGTCAAAAGTGGCGTAAGTAAAATTATTGATCCAGTCGCCCAAATTAATGTAGCGACTATTTTCATTCAAAGCAAAATCAATCGGATAATGCCTGTGGCCAAAAATAAAATAATCGAAATGTTGTTTTTGTAAAATTTCTTTGCAATAAACGATCAACCATTCGTTGTCTTCACCTAAAAAATGTGCATCGCTTGTGCCGGTTTTTTCCCTGCTTTTGCGACTGAAATAATTTGCCAAACCCAGTCCCCACGTGGGATGCAGCTGACCAAACAACCACTGGCATAATTTATTCCGGAATATTTTTTTTATGAATTTATAACCATGATCGCCGGGACCCAATCCATCGCCATGACCGATATAAAACTTTTTATCATTCCACTCAAATGTTTCAGGCTCGAAATAAACAGGGATATTTAATTCCTTCTTAAAATAATCTCTCATCCACATATCATGATTGCCAACAAAAAAATAAATAGGCAATCCTTTATCGGTCAATTCGGCCAGCTTACCCAACAAACGCACATAACCCTTCGGAACAACTTTTTTATACTCGTACCAAAAATCAAAAATATCGCCCACAATAAAAATGGCCGATGCAGTGTATTGAATGCGGTCTAAAAATTCAACGATCTTTTTTTCGCGTATCAAACTGCTTTTTGCATCAGGCGCTCCGAGATGAAAATCGGAAAGAAAATAAATCTTATTATCGATGCTAACATTCATTCCTGTTGATCATTTATTTTTTTGATACAGATATTCCAGCATATCGCCGTTTGCAACAATCGGCTTTCCTTCCACCGATCCTGCAAACCAATAGATCCATGCCTGCTCGGTTTTATCATTTATAAAAACAGTAACCAATTCTCTTTTATATAATGCATCTTCGCCAATCTCTACATTCAATCCTTCATAATCATCCAGCTGTGCCAATGCCCAAACAAATTCTTCTTCATCTTTTATTTCATA
>JAGWPQ010000676.1 GCA_028877045.1 Bacteroidota bacterium
TGGCGATTTAACCAATATGGTTTTTGATGTTTACCCTGAATTGATCGCAAACATCAAAGGTTTATCTGAAGAAACAACAACAGGTGTTCATCGTTTGTATGAAAGAATGCAGAAAGGAACTTTACCGATTCCTGCTATCAATGTAAACGATTCTGTTACTAAATCTAAGTTCGATAATAAATACGGCTGTAAAGAAAGTTTGGTTGATGCTATTCGCCGTGCAACTGATGTGATGATGGCCGGAAAGGTTGCTGTTGTTGGTTCTTATGGTGATGTTGGAAAAGGTTCTGCCGCTTCATTAAAAGGTGCAGGTTGCAGAGTGATCGTTACTGAGATCGATCCTATTTGCGCATTGCAGGCTGCCATGGATGGCTTTGAAGTAAAACCGATGATCAAAGCTGTTGCAGAAGCCGATATTATTGTTACAGCATCTGGTTGCCGTGATTTGATTACTGAAAAACATTTTCGTGCAATGAAAGATAAAGCGATCGTTTGTAATATCGGTCACTTCGATATTGAAATTGATATCGCATGGTTGAATAAAAATTACGGTCATACAAAAGATACCATCAAACCACAGGTTGATATTTATAATATCGATGGTAAAGATGTGATCATTCTGGCTGAAGGTCGTTTGGTTAATTTAGGTTGTGCAACAGGTCACCCAAGTTTTGTAATGAGCAATTCATTCAGCAATCAAACCCTTGCCCAGATCGAGTTGTGGACCAATCACAAAGCTTATGAAAATAAAGTGTATGTGTTACCAAAAGTGTTGGACGAAAAAGTTGCACGTTTACATTTGGCAAAAATTGGTGTTGAATTGGATGTGTTATCTGATGATCAGGCTGCTTATTTAGGTATTCCTAAAAACGGTCCGTTCAAACCTGAATTTTATCGTTATTAATAAAAAGGTTTCAATAATAAAAAACCCGTTTCATTGGAAGCGGGTTTTTATTTTAATTCAATCAATCAGTCAGTTTTTTATGTAATAATTTCTTCTTTAACAGTTCTATTCCCCGGGAGATCCATTGCAGCAGCAATGATCTTTGTTCCGGAAATATGAGTATTAGTTTTAGTTATAGTGTATTTCCACAAAAGAATATTTGACGAATCTCTTACGGCATCACCCGCTTCAATTAATAATTCATCTTTTGTTCTGATAATAAGTTTTACAGCATCTACTTTAAAATTGTCGATGGCTCTTACACGAATAATGTCGCCGACTTTTCCATGATACAATGAAACATCCAGCATTTTAATTTCGGGTGGAATAAAATAATCTGCCAATGCAAGATTGTACGCAGTTTGCCCTTCGGTAAGCACTTCTTCGTACGCCGCTTTCATAGAAGGATTTAATAATACTGATTTTGCATACGCAACTCCTCTCGTAAATTTTTTTCGGACCTTTAGTTGTTTGTCCGTTCTAATTAATGTTGAAGATGAAAGAGAGTTTCTTTGAATTGTTTCATCAATTCTTTGATTGAAGCTTTGCATGTCGTCAACCTTTCCGCTAAATCCTTGGGTCACGACATTGTCCTTTAATTTAGTCATGATTTTAAATTTGAAAAATAATAAATAATTGACTATGCTAATATAATAACAAATTAAATAATAATGGCAGGGGAATTTTTTCTTTTTTTTATCTGTGGCAACAACTATTTCAAAAACGTCATTATTCGATAGCCTCTGTTTATCATAAGCCGAGAACAGTTAGATGCTAACTAATTGATATTTAATATGAACTACACATTTGCAGATATCAAACCTGATCATGAAAGATACTTTAGGATAAAAAAGATCATGTCAGGAACAGTGCTAGTTCATCATTTTTACCACCATTTCTTTCATCAGCCCGGCATCACCGGTCCCCGGATCATGTACACCTACACTGCGGAGATTGTATTCGTGCAGAAGCAATAAGATTTTTTCAACACCATTATAA
>JAGWPQ010000677.1 GCA_028877045.1 Bacteroidota bacterium
AAGGATGTGGAGTTAATTGTTTTAAACCAAGACTGATGCGTTTTTTATCATCATCAAAATCCAATACAACAACCTGTAATTTCTGATCCATTTTAACCACTTCACTTGGATGAGAAATTCTGCCCCAAGAAATATCGGTGATATATAATAAACCATCCAAGCCACCCAAATCCATGAAAGCACCGAAGTCTGTAATGTTCTTTACAGTTCCTTCCAATACTTGTCCTTTTTCGAGTTTGCTCATGATCTCTGCACGTTGTGCTTCGATATCGCTTTCAATTAATGCTTTGTGAGATACAACGGCATTCTTAATAGTTTCATTGATCTTAACTACTTTAAATTCCATTGTTTTTCCAACAAACTGATCGTAATCAGTAACAGGTTTCACATCGATCTGAGAACCCGGTAAGAAAGTTTCCATACCAAATACATCAACGATCAATCCACCTTTTGTTTTGCTGGTAACAGTTCCGGTAATTACTTCTCCTGTTTTATGAACTTCCATAATTCTTTCCCATGCACGGTAAATGCGGGCAGATTTACGGCTAAGATGCAAGTTGCCATCTCTGTCTTCTTTTTCAACCACCATCACTTCAACAAGGTCACCAACTTTTAAACCTTGTACATCGCGGAATTCATTCAACGAAATCAATCCGTCGCTTTTAAAACCAATGTTGATCACAACATCTGTTTTAGTTAAACCAACCACATCGCCTTGTAAAATTTCACCATCTGTGATCTGTACAAAAGTGTCTTCATACACTTTATCGTACTTTTTTCTTTCGGCATCATTGTAATTACTAACATTACGTTTGTCGATGCTCCAGTCAAAATCATCATGAGCTGCAACTGTTTCAGCAACAGGCTCAGCCACAGGTACATTTGTTGTCGCAGTAGTATCTACAGCTTCTGGTGCTGCAGCACTCTCCTGTGCATCTGCGTTTAATTGTTTGTTAATAAGATTCATAAAAATTCCCGACTGTTTTTAATTCGGGGCTGCAAAGTTAGGGTTTAGCACTTGAAAACACGGATTTTGGCACATGTTTTTTTAGGAACGGGCAATGGGCCATAACTCAGGCTGCCGTTGCGTCGCACTCTTGTACGTTCGGAACTTTATTGAACTTTTTGAATAAAAAGCTAATAACCGATCCTGCATTTCACAATACCACTAATCATAATTTAAT
Source organism: Bacteroidota bacterium (assembly GCA_028877045.1). Taxonomy (GTDB): domain Bacteria; phylum Bacteroidota; class Bacteroidia; order Chitinophagales; family Chitinophagaceae; genus CAIQDX01. The sequence goes on from JAGWPQ010000677.1 coordinate 1,185, forward strand.
GAGCAATATCATTGCATGACGCAAAATTGAATATATCTTTATATCTGAAAATGAAAAAAATCATTGTTTTCATATTAGCTGTTACCTACCTGGGTGTTTCAACCGGAGCAACTGTTCACATGCATTATTGCATGGGAAAATTGGTTGGAAGCAGTTTATGGCATAATGAAAAATCTGACAGATGCAGCAAGTGCGGCATGGAAAAAAATACTGCAAAAAATAAATGCTGCAAAGACGAACACAAATTCATTAAGATCAAAAAAGATCAAACTCTTTCTCAAACAGTTTATCAATTTGCGCCTGCAGATTTTGTTTTTGAAAAGACTAATTTCTTCGAAATACCTTTTATTTCTTTTACTGAAACAGCAAAAGATAATAATTGCATCAACGCGCCTCCGCGAAGTTTAAAAGTTGCAACCTATATCAGCAACTGTATTTTCCGTATTTAATACCCTTTATTTTAGTGTGCCCGCAATTATTGACGGGCTTATTGCATTTGCATTCATTGATAAAAATTGGATTTATTGTTGCATACAAATGCAGAACAATATTCAAACATAATTCAATAAAAAAATCAATTCGCTTTAATAAAAAATACAATAATGAAAGAGTTACTATTTTTTATTTCGATCATTTTTATTTCTGCAACAGGTTTTTCTCAAACAGAAAATTTGCAAACTAAAACAGCAAATGCCGATACTGCCAAACAAGTAATGTACACTTGTTCCATGCATCCCGAAATTCAATCCGATAAGCCAGGCAATTGCCCTAAATGCGGAATGCAGTTAGTTGAAAAATCTAAACTATCAGATTCGAAAAAAATGAAAATGATGCATCCAATGATGATGGGCGGAATGAACAATTCTAATCATAAAAGAAAATTTTCCATGATGATCATCATGGGTACAATGATGGCAGTTATGGCAATTGCAATGATTGTATCACATAACAGATAATTAAACACAATTTAAAAACCACTTTAAAATAAATAAAATGAAAACAATAAAAATGCTGATGATAGCAGCTTTAACTATCCTGTCTGTAACATTATTTTCTCAAACAAAAGGTGTCAGAATAGATACAACAAAACACATAGTTTGGTACACATGCCCCATGCACGATACTGTATCAATGAAACAACCGGGCAATTGCCCTATTTGCGGAATGAAGTTACAGTTATCCAAAAAAGAAGAAATGAAAATGGCCCAGACAAAAACCTATGTATGCCCAAACCATCCAACTGAAGTCAGTAACAAACCGGGGGTATGTTCCAAATGTGGAATGACATTAAATCTTTCATTAAAAGAAAAAGCCAAGCTTGGATACACATGCCCCATGCATCCAAATGTAAAAAGCGACAAGGAAGGCAAATGTCCAAATTGCGGTATGCAATTAACAAAAATAAAAAATGAAAACTAATTATACACTTCACTAAAAAATAAAAACATGAAAAAGTTAATCATCCTTTCCATCGCATTGGTAGCAGCATCAGTAAGTTTTGCGCAAAAAGATCAGGGCAAAACAATGAGTGAAAAAGTTGCTCCGCCAACAATAAAATTTACCTGTCCCATGCATCCTGATGTTATCAGAGATCACGCTGGCAAATGCCCCAAATGCGGAATGAATCTGGTTGCAAAGAGTCCGGAAATAGTTTATACATGTCCCATGCATTCGAATGTTGTAAGTAAACAGCCGGGTAAATGTCCGGTGTGCGGAATGAATCTGGTTGCTAAAAAAAATAAACCGGCTGTTGTAAAATATACTTGCCCGATGCATGCAGATGTTATCAGCGACAAACCCGGCAAATGTCCGAAGTGTGGGATGGATTTGAAGGAAAAGAAAAATTAATAAATCATTCAACTATTTATCATGGTTCAAAAAATTATTGAACTGGCACTGCGCAACAAATTCGTTGTAATCATTTCTGCAATGAGTTTGTTTGCGTGGGGTATTTATTCGGTAAAACAAAATCCGATAGATGCAATTCCTGACTTATCCGAAAACCAGGTAATTGTTTTTACTGAATGGATGGGGCGAAGTCCGCAAGTGATCGAAGATCAAATTACTTATCCGCTGGTTTCAAATTTAGAAGGTATTCCCAAAGTAAAAAATGTGCGTGGTGCTTCCATGTTCGGGATGAGTTTTGTGTATGTGATCTTCGAAGATAATGTTGATGTGTATTGGGCAAGGACAAGGGTTTTGGAACGATTAAATTATGCGCAACGTTTATTACCTCAAGGTATCACACCAACACTGGGTCCTGATGGAACCGGCGTTGGTCATATCTTTTGGTACACGCTCGATGCCAAACACATGGACCTTGGCGAACAACGAGCACTGCAGGATTGGTATATAAAATTTGCTTTGCAAACTGTTCCCGGCGTTGCGGAAGTTGCATCCTTTGGCGGATTCGAAAAACAATATCAGCTCGTTGTTGATCCCGTTAAACTTCAATACTATAATTTTTCGATGATGGATGTGATGAATAAAGTGAAAGCAAATAATAATGATGTGGGCGGAAGAAAATTTGAAATGAGTGGCATGGCATATATCATCCGTGGTTTGGGTTATATAAAAAGTAAAGCAGACATCGAAAGCATCGCCATTGGAAATTATAATGGCATTCCGGTTCGAGTAAAAGATATTGGCACCGTACAAATGGGTGGTGACCTGCGTTTGGGCATATTTGATAATAACGGCGAAGGCGAAGCTGTTGGCGGAATCGTTGTAATGCGCAACGGCGAAAATGCTGATAAAGTTATTACCGCATTAAAAATAAAAATGAAAGAAGTGCAGAAAGGTTTGCCCGATGGCGTAAGTTTTAAAGTTGCTTACGATCGCAGCACATTAATTGAAGCTGCCATTGAAACCATCAAAGAAAAATTATTCGAAGAAATTGCTGTGGTGTGCATCATCGTCATCCTGTTTTTATTTCATTGGCGCAGTGCATTAAGTATCATCATTCAAATACCGATCACCATCGCTGTCAGTTTCATTTTATTAAATGCATTGGGATTATCATCAAACATCATGTCGTTAACAGGTATCGCATTGGCCATTGGTGTGATCGTAGATAACGGCATTATCATGTCGGAAAATGCGTATCGCAATTTATCCGAATGGCAAAACAATCATACACCCAATACATAAAATGTTTGTTGATCAACCAATCAAAAAAGTTTACATGAAATCATCAAAACCATATTATAAAATACCTGAAGCAGAAAGGCTTTCAATTATTGAAAGAGCCTGCAAGCAAGTATCGCGTGGTGTTTTCTTTTCAACAGTAATAATTATTTCTTCTTTCTTGCCGGTGTTTTTATTAACCGGACAAGAAGGGAAATTATTTGGTCCGTTGGCATACACAAAAACATTCATCATGGCTGTTGATGCCATTCTCGTTATTACACTGGCACCGGTTTTAATTTCCATTTTCATGCGTGGAAAATTCAGGCCTGAAAATGCAAATCCAATTAATCGTCTATTAGAAAAAATTTATGAACCGGTAATAAGAGCTTGTATCAAATGGCGTAAAACAACTATTGCCATTAATGTATTGGCATTAGCGATAAGCATTCCTTTGTTGATGAGTTTGGGAAGAGAATTTATGCCGCCTCTGGATGAAGGTTCTATTTTATTTATGCCGATTACTTTGCCCGATGCATCTAATTCCGAGATCAAAAGAATTTTACAGGTACAGGATAAAATAATTAAATCGGTTCCCGAAGTTGATAATGTTTTAGGTAAAGCAGGACGTGCAAATACTGCAACAGATAACTCTCCCATCAGCATGATCGAAACCATCATCACACTAAAACCAAAATCGCAGTGGCGTGAAGGAAAAACAAAAGAAGACATCATCAACGAACTCAATAATAAATTACAAATTCCGGGTGTTACCAATGGATGGACGCAGCCCATCATCAACCGGATCAATATGCTTTCTACCGGCATCCGCACTGATGTTGGTGTAAAAGTGTACGGACAAAATTTAGATTCGATTTACTTTTTTGCAGAAGAAGTAAAAAAACATTTGCAGGGAATTGATGGTGTAAAAGATCTGTATGTTGAACCCATCACCGGAGGAAAATATATCGATATAATTATTAAACGCGATGAGATTGGAAGATATGGTTTAAGTGTTGATGATGTAAACACAGTTGTTGAAAGTGCATTGGGCGGAACCAAACTTACCACTACAATTGAAGGCAGGCAACGATTTTCGGTGAATGCAAGATTTGGTCAGGATTTCAGAAATAATCTTTCGGCATTAAAACGTTTGCAGGTATCGACCATGAATTTTGGTCCGATACCATTGGAAGCAGTGGCCGATATAAAAATTTCGGAAGGCCCGCCAATGATCAATTCTGAAAATGCATTGTTGCGCGGTACCGTTTTATTTAATGTTCGCGAAAGAGATCTGGGAAGCACTGTAAATGAAGCACAGCAAAAATTAAATCAGATGATGAGTAAAATGCCGAAAGGATATTTTATTGAATGGAGCGGCCAGTACGAAAATTTAATTCGCAGCGAAAAAACATTGAAGCTTGTTTTACCAATCGTATTGCTCATCATTTTCATGTGCATGTATTTTGCATTTCATTCTTTCCGCGAAGCATTCTTCAGTTTAATTTCTATTCCGTTCGCTTTAATTGGTGGTGCCTACATGATCTATTTCTGGCATGTTAATTTATCGGTTGCAGTTGCTGTTGGATTCATTGCACTGTTTGGATTGGCAGTAGAGACCGGAATAGTGATGGTTATTTATTTGAATGATGCGATGGAACAATTGGTTGCATTAAAAGGTAATTCAAAAGAAACAATCACTTCAAAAGATCTGAGAGAATATGTAATTGCAGGTGCTGCAAAAAGATTAAGGCCCAAATTAATGACGGTTGCAGTTTCAATGTTTTCATTGATCCCCATTTTATGGAGTCACGGTGTGGGTAGCGATGTGATGAAACCAATTGTATTACCAATGATCGGCGG
>JAGWPQ010000064.1 GCA_028877045.1 Bacteroidota bacterium
CACCTTTTTCCAAAACAACAGGAACAGGATGATAGTTGTGCGATCCAAATTGATCTTCTAACTGCAAATAATAAGCAGTTTTCTCAGACAGAGTATGAGTTAGCATAAAAATGAATTAATAAATGAAAGAATTGAAAAAACGATTGCCGGGTAGCAAAAAATAATTATCCCTTTGCGGGATGATCGAGAAAGTCCAAATTGTTTCGAAGAAATTTCATAAAAGGTTCAATTCGTTCGCAAGATAAAAATTATTTTTCGTTTTTTTTGTTTTTAGTTTGACATTAAGCCAAAATAACACAGATTTAAAAATAATTCAATTTGACTGGAAGAACAGAAACGTATATTGTTAATAATTACAGGTTTCGCTTCGACCCAAATCCAAATTATCCTGATAATGTGGAGAATTTCTCTAAAAAACAGCTTTTTTCTATTGCTATTTAGTTACTGTTCCTTACCTTTGCCGTCCGAAAAAATCAGAGTTATGGCAAGAGTATGTCAGGTTACAGGTAAAAAGCCAATCGTTGGAAATAGTGTTTCTCACTCAAACATTAAAACCAAACGTCGTTTCTTACCTAATTTACAAACCAAACGTTTCTTCTTTGCAGAAGAAGATCGTTGGGTAACATTAAAGGTTTCTACTGAAGCAATTCGCACCATTAATAAAAATGGTTTACATTCAGTTATCAAACAATTAAGAGCCGAAGGTTCTAAAATCTAATTACAATGGCAAGAAAAGGAAACAGAGTACAGGTTATTTTAGAATGTACCGAACACAAAACAAGTGGCGTTGCAGGCACAAGCCGCTACATCACTGTAAAGAACAAAAAAAATACTCCTGAAAGAATGGAGTTGAAAAAGTATAACCCTATTTTGAAAAAAGTTACTGTTCATAAAGAAATTAAATAGTCATGGCAAAAGCAGCAAAAACAGCGATCAAGACCAAAGACCAAAAGGCCGCCGCTGAAGCAAAAAACTGGACAAAAGTTATTAAGGCTGTTCGCAGTCCTAAAACCGGTGCATATACTTTTAAGGAAGCTATTGTGCACAAGGATAAAGTGAAAGAATTCTTAGCAAAGTAATTTGCCGATGAAATAACTAAGAGCTGTTTTGACCTCGTGTTGAGACAGCTTTTTTGTTATTTGTATTATTTTGTTACCGGCAGCAGTAACTTTGTTTAGCTCCTGCGCACTCTTCAACTGCAACAATAACTTGAGCAATTAAAACTTCTAGATCAAATTAATCGTATTTCACATGGGATTCTTCGATAAACTATTTGGGAAAAAAGAAAAGCAAAGCTTGGAAGAGGGATTGCAAAAAACCAAAGAAGGTTTCTTGTCAAAACTCAGCAAAGCCATTGCCGGCAAAAGTACGGTTGATGAAGATGTACTCGATAATTTAGAAGAAGCTTTGGTAAGCGCCGATGTTGGTATTGAAACTACCATCCAAATAATTGATCGAATTGAAAAGCGAGTCAAGTCAGATAAATATATCAATACCAGTGAATTAAATAATTTACTACAGGAAGAAATTGAGAATGTTTTGGTTGATGCTGATGATCAATCCTACAAAAACTTCGAGATCCCCGAAGGGAAAAAACCATATGTTATTTTAATTGTTGGCGTTAACGGTGTTGGTAAAACAACAACCATTGGTAAGCTGGCACATAATTATAAAAAAGCCGGACATAGTGTAATTCTTGGCGCTGCTGATACTTTTCGTGCAGCCGCCGTTGATCAATTGACCATCTGGAGCGAAAGAGTGGGTGTGCCGATCGTAAAACAAAATATGGGCAGCGACCCAAGTGCCGTTGCTTTCGATACAGTTCAAAGTGCTATTGCCCGTGGTTCTGAAATAGTAATTATTGATACGGCAGGGCGTTTGCACAATAAAGCTCATTTAATGGAAGAGCTTACAAAAATCAAACGGGTGATTGCTAAAATCTTACCCGACGCACCTCATGAAGTAATGTTGGTGCTGGATGGTTCAACCGGGCAGAATGCTTTGGAACAAGCCAAACATTTTACTGCTGCGACCGATGTTAATTCGATCATTATTACAAAATTAGATGGCACTGCAAAAGGTGGCGTTGTATTGGCAATTGCCAATCAATTTAAAATCCCAGTAAAATTCATTGGCATCGGAGAGAAGATCGATGATCTTTTAATTTTTGATAAACACGAATTTGTCGACAGCCTGTTTAAATTATAAAACACATCATTCATTAGAAACAAAAAGCCCCTGATTTTTTTTCAGAGGCTTTTTGATTTTAGAATGTATATCTGATTGCTAAGCCGCCCCAGCCCGATTCAAAATTATTATAACCGATCAGGTCTAATGATGGCTGCCAATCGAAACTAATATTAATGGGCGCACCGGGTATTTTATAATCCAATCCCAAAACGCCGTCAACACCAATATCAACACCATTTTGGCGACTTGGATAATCAACTGTCCATCTGTTATTATAAAAACCAACATGAGCACCACCGCCAATATAATATTTCAACCCTTCCACTGGATTTATATTGCCATGAATCTCATATAAAGCTGTTGTTCTAAAACCATATTGCCAGAAATAAGCCAAACCCTCAACTGCAACATTGGGTTTAATAAAATGTTTGATATCCAATGCACCCGGATAAACTTTTATACCAATAGCTGTTTTGTAAGTAGAGCCTGTATTAATTTGCTGACCGTAACTGATGGCACTGATGCAGATAAATGCAACAAATAAAATGATCTTATTCATGAGGTATTAATTTTAGTAACAAGATTAGATAAAATCGTGCCAAAAAATGCCCATCAAACTCTTAAAAAATATTTATAGAAATTATTTTAAACTTTCTTTTACTTTTCTATTTAGGTTTGCTGTATGCATACATTTAATCAATTGGTAAAAATTTTTGCAGAACGATTTGCAATAGATCATTTTCCAAAACATCCATCAACATTGTATGAGCCGGGTGATTATTTTTTATCGCTTGGCGGAAAAAGGATCCGCCCAGTCATTTGTTTAATGGGAAATGAATTGTTTGATGAGATCAATCCCGATACTTATCATGTTGCTTTTGCCATTGAACTCTTCCACAATTTTTCTTTGATTCATGATGATATAATGGATGCTGCAAGTCTGCGACGCGGCATGGAAACAGTACATAAAAAATATGGATCGAACACTGCGTTGTTAAACGGAGATGTAATGCTGATAAGGAGTTATGATTATATCAATAAAATAAATGTGCAGTATCTGCAACGCATTTTATCCTTATTCAATAAAACGGCGAGAGAAGTTTGCGAAGGGCAACAATTGGATATGGACTTTGAAAAACAAGAACATGTTTTAATGGATGATTATATAAATATGATCAGTTTAAAAACATCCGTTTTATTGGCTGCAAGTTTAGAAATGGGTGCGATATTGGGTGGTGCAAGCGAACACAATTGCAGGCACATCTATGAATTCGGGAAAAATCTCGGCATCGCTTTTCAAATTCAGGATGATTATTTAGACGCTTTTGGTGATCCAGAAAAATTTGGTAAAGAAGTAGGCGGCGATATCCGTCAAAATAAAAAAACATTTTTAATGCTGCATACTTTGGCTTCTGCTTCTGATCAACAAAAAAGAGAATTAAACGACTTAATTAATACCAATCCTTCAGATAAAGTTGAAAAGGTTTTATCTATTTATAAAGCATGCAATGTTGATGTTTGGGCTAATCAATTAAAAGAAAAATATTATCAAAAAGCATTGCATCATCTAGAAGAGATCGCCGTGCTTTCGGTCAGAAAAAAACCTTTGGTTGAACTGGCCTCCTTTTTAATACAAAGGGATTATTAATTTTAATAACACGAATTCAGTCGTATTTCAGGAATCAGGGTATACGATTTAAGAATTCGTGTAATCTGTCAAAATTCGTGTAATAAAAAATATTATTCCCATTACATTTGTTACTATCTTCCTCATTCAAACAAAATAATTTTCATGTCGCTTTTCCGAAAGAAGTCTATTGAAAAAATTGTTGCTGACACCGAAGCTGGATTAACCGATGCACACACTTTTAAATTACATAAAGTTCTTGGTGTACGTGATCTGACATTCATGGGCATAGCAGCCATCATTGGTGCCGGTATTTTTTCTACCATTGGTACTGCTGCATATAATGGTGGACCCGGTATAGCATTTCTTTTTATCATTACCGCTGTAACCTGCGGATTCAGTGCATTGTGTTATGCAGAATTTGCAAGCCGTGTTCCCATTGCGGGTAGTGCATATACTTATGCTTATGTAAGTTTTGGAGAAGTAGTGGCGTGGATAATTGGTTGGGCTTTGATATTAGAATATGCCATCGGTAATATTGTTGTTGCAATTAGTTGGAGTGGATATTTTGACAATTTATTACAAGGCTTAGGAATTCATTTGCCTTATTGGTTATTATTAGATCCAATTACGGCATCCAGAAATTTTGATGAGGCAATGCTTGCAACTACTGCACATAAACCATTGACCGATGTAATGCAATATGCCATCACTGCATGGAACAGTGCACCGGTTATTGCAGGTAAACATTTCTTTATTAATCTTCCAGCATTTATAATTGTTGTACTGATCACTATTTTGGCTTACATCGGAATTAAAGAAAGTAAAAAGACTACCAATTTTATGGTGATCTTTAAAATAATTGTGATTGTACTTGTAATCGCTATCGGTTTTTTTTATGTGAATACAAATAACTGGCACCCATTTATGCCGAATGGTTTTGGTGGAGTACTGGCTGGTGTATCGGCTGTGTTCTATGCCTACATTGGGTTTGATGCGATATCAACAACGGCTGAAGAATGTAAAAATCCGCAACGCGATCTACCGAGAGGAATGATCTATTCTTTAATTATTTGCACCGTTCTCTATATTTTAATTGCATTGGTATTAACCGGAATGGTAAAATATGCCGAATTAAAAGTTACCGATCCACTGGCTTATGTGTTCGACAAATTAAATTTAAAATGGATCGGTTATATCATTTCCATCAGTGCAGTTGTGGCGACAACAAGTGTGATGCTGGTGTTTCAATTAGGTCAGCCAAGAATTTGGATGAGCATGAGCCGTGATGGATTATTGCCTAAAAAATTTGCACAGATCCATCCTAAATTTCATACACCCGGCTTTGCAACCATCATTACCGGTTTATTAGTTGGTATTCCAACTTTATTTTTACCAAGCAATTTAATGACCGACTTAACGAGCATCGGAACTTTATTTGCATTTGTGCTGGTTTGCTTTGGTGTATTGGTTTTACCGCGAATGACCAACACAACACAAGGACGATTTAAATTGCCTTACATCAATGGGAAATTTATTCTGCCGCTGATCGTTATTTTATTTATCTGGGCATTTCATCAACGGTTGCAGGACGCATTTTCTAATTATGCAAATGAAAGCTATCAGGAATTTTTATTCATTGTTTTTGTTGCCATAACTATTGTTACAGCAACATTAAGTTATATCCGAAGTTATTCGCTGATACCAAACTTAGGTGCATTGTGTTGTTTGTATTTGATGATCGAAATACCGGCCATCAGCTGGATGTGGTTCTTTATCTGGATGGCATTGGGATTAAGTATTTATTTTTTATACGGAAGAAAGAATAGTAAATTATCGAAGGAGTAAATTAAAAATGAAATATCAAATTGGCGACGATATTATTGTGCTGCACAGTAATGAAGAAGGAAAAGTGGTGGAGATCATGAATGATAAAATGGTGATGATCGAAGTGCGTGGCGTTAAGTTTCCTGCATACATGGATCAGATCGATTTTCCCTATTTCAAACGATTTACTGAGAAGAAGATCGTTGAAAAGAAAAAAGAAAAAGTATTTGTCGATAATCTTCCCAAAGAAAAACCAACACCCACCAAAGCAAAAGTTGCCGATGGCGTTTGGCTGTCTTTTATTCCAAAATTTTCTTTGGATGAATTCAATGATGAAGTGGTAGATCTTTTAAAAATTCATCTCATCAATCGCACCGATAAAAATTATTCGTTTCAATATACACAGAAATTTGCCAACGAAAGCGCTTTCGAATTGCAAACAGAAATTGTTGCTTTTCATGATTTTTATTTGCACGATATTTCTTTCGAAACGGTAAACGACAATGTTTCTTTTCATTTTGATTTCAGTTTGCTTAATCCCGAAAAAAAGAAAGCTCCTCATTTCGAAACATCGCTGAAACTAAAGCCCAAACAGGTTTTTCAGCGAATCGAAGAAATGAAAAAAAAGAACGAGCCCACCATTTCGTATAAATTATTTGATGTGTATCCCGATAAAGTACACGAAGATAAATTTGAATTGACAGGCCTTGCTGCTAAAGGGTATAAAGTATATGAGGCAAATAAAATTCGCCAGAATTTAGAACCGGCACGTTCGGTTGTTGATCTGCACATCGAAAAATTATCCGACAACTGGAAGCATCTCAGCAACCTCGAAATATTATCGCAGCAGTTAGATGAATTCGAAAAATGGTATCATCTTGCGGTGGCACATCGTCAATCAACATTAATTATTATTCATGGTGTGGGCAGCGGAAAATTACGCGATGAAATTCATGATATTTTAAAAACAAGAAAAGAAGTAAAGACTTTCATCAATCAATACGATCCACGTTTTGGCTATGGTGCCACCGAAATATTTTTTCAGTATTAATTTTTGTTGACAAGCTTTTGAATAAGTATGTGGCTGCTGTTGCGTCGCACACTTGTACTCAATAACAATATTCAGCAACGACCGATGCCATGAAGCTTTCAGCCGATCAAATAACAATCAATATCACAAATCATCTATCAATTAACTTTATCGCAATAAATTATTTTATGAAGCAGATGAAAATATTTTTTTTGATGATAGTGTTAATTGCATTTGTGTACAGTTGCACAAGATCGCCGTATGCAGCAACCAACCGTCAATATAAAAAACAGGAGAAAAATTATTCAAGATTATTGAAACAGATTCCTGATGTTTCGGTAAATGATACCATCAAACAACCGGCATATTTTGCAGGAACAACAAATTTCGGTTTACGCAAACCAAATTTTGTGATCATTCATCACACGGCACAAAACAGTTGCGATCAAACGCTGAAAACCTTCACCACTGTGGCTTCTAAAGTAAGTGCACATTATGTGATCTGCAAAGATGGAACGGTACATCACATGCTGAACGATTATTTCAGGGCATATCATGCCGGTGTAAGCCGATGGGGAAATTTAATTGATGTTAATTCATCTTCCATCGGAATAGAAATTGATAATAATGGTTTCGAAGCTTTTACCGACGAACAAATAAATAGCTTATTAAGTTTGTTGGCAACCCTGAAGAAGAAATATGATATTCCTGCTGCAAACTTTATTGGTCACGGCGATATTGCACCGCGAAGAAAGAATGACCCCAATGTTTATTTTCCTTGGAAAAAATTAGCGGAACATGGCTTTGGTTTGTGGTATGATGAAGTGAGAGATTCTGTTCCTGCAAACTTTAATCCCATTCAGGCGTTGCGGATCGTTGGTTATGATGTGAAAGATACAACTGCTGCCATCCGTGCATTCAAACGTCATTTCATGCAGGACACAACAAGGAGTCTTAATGATGCAGATAAAAATGTGTTGTTTAATTTACAGAAGAAATACTTTTAATTCGACCGACATTTTTTGTTCAGAATTATGAAAGAGTTGAAGTGTGCGACGCAACAGGCGATGCCATGAA
>JAGWPQ010000678.1 GCA_028877045.1 Bacteroidota bacterium
AAAACGGAAATAAAGTTTTGTTTTGCGGTAATGGTGGCAGTGCTGCCGATGCACAACATTTAGCAGCAGAATTCAGTGGCAGATTTTATAAAGACCGGAAAGCCTTGCCGGCAGAGGCTTTGCACTGCAACAGTTCTTATTTAACAGCCGTGGCCAACGATTACAGTTACGATGTTATTTATGCAAGGTTGGTGGATGGCATTGGTGTAAAAGGTGATGTGGTAATCGGACTAAGCACTTCGGGTAATTCAAAAAATATTATCAAGGCTTTTGAAGTGGCAAATGAAAAAGGAATAATAACAATTGGTTTTACCGGAGCAAGTGGCGGTAAGATGAAAGAGATCAGCGATTATCTTTTCAACGTTCCATCCAACGATACACCAAGAATTCAGGAGAGCCATATCATGTTGGGACATATTATTTGTCAATTGGTGGAAGAAAAAGTTTTCGGATAATGATTATCAAAGAAGCGATCATCCTTGCAGGCGGACTTGGAACAAGATTACGTTCTGCAGTTCCTGATTTGCCCAAATGCATGGCGCCCATTAACGGAAAGCCTTTTATCGCTTTTGTGATCGACCATTTACAAAAACAGGGAATTGAAAAATTTATTTTATCGCTGGGATATAAAAGTGAAGCGATCGTTGAATTTATTAATACTGAATATTCAATGATGAATGTTGAATATTCAATTGAAGATGATCCATTGGGTACAGGTGGTGCCATCAAATTAGCCTGCAGCAAAGCAACATCTGAAAATGTTATCGCAACCAATGGCGATACTTTGTTCAAAGTGAATATGGACAAGCTTTCCGGCTTACATCAACAACAAAATGCTGCATGCACACTTTCGCTAAAACCCATGCAAAATTTTGAAAGATATGGTGTGGTTGAATTAAACAACAATCAATCCATCTCTTCTTTCAAAGAAAAACAATTTTATAAACAGGGTTTAATCAATGGCGGCTTATATGCATTGAATGTGCAGGAATTTTTGCAAAAAGATTTTCCTGAAAAATTTTCTTTCGAAAAAGATTATTTAGAAAAATATTTCACCGAAGGAAAAATGTTTGGATCGGTGCAGGATGAATATTTTATTGATATTGGTCTTCCGGAAGATTACACCAAAGCACAAAAAGAATTATAATGATTGATTTAAAACAAATAGATAAAAGCTGGACATTATTCTTAGACCGCGACGGCGTGATCAATTACGAAAAAAAGGACGAGTATGTTTTGCATTGGGATGAATTTATTTTTATGCCCGGTGTAAAAGATGCATTGAAAATATTGAATGAATTATTTGGCGTGATCGTGATCGTTACCAATCAAAAATGTATCGGTAAAAAATTACTCACACCCGAAGACTTGCAATTGATTCATCAAAATATGGTGAATGAAATTACAGTAGCAGGCGGCAGAATTGACCAGATTTATTTTTGTCCCGATCTCGAAGATGATTCTCCTAACCGCAAACCCAATCACGGCATGGCGTTGCAGGCAAAAAAAGGTTTTCCACAAATAGATTTTTCAAAAAGTATGATGGTAGGCAACAAATTAAGCGACATGCAATTTGCCCGAAATGCAGGTATAACAAGTGTTTTCGCTGCTACTACCAATCCCGACACGGCATTTCCGCATCCTTTGATTGATCTTCGTGTGAATGATCTGTTCGATTTTGCAACAGCATTAACAAAAGCCTAAAATCATTTATAATTTTTGCATTCATACTTTTTCATCCACTTGCATTGTAACTTAGATGCAATAATTTTTTATGAAGAAAATCTTTCTGATAATTTTTTTGTTTGCGGCCGTATCTGCGAAATCGCAAACAATTACGCAGTCTGATGAAAAGCGGTTGCAGCAAATAGAAGATTCCATCAAACAATTTGCAAAAGACATTGTAACTGCCGATGAATGGATCGATCGTTTTCGTGCCGATAGTTTTTTTACCCGTGGATTTGTGAGGGCATTGCTGATACCCAATTCGTTTTATTATAATTTCGATTCATTGCAGATCTCAAAAGTTGTTGCGCCAGACAGCAGTTTTAAAATTTTTACCTGGCAGGTGATGAAAGATTTTACTTACTACCGTCAACGCGGTGCCATTCAAATGCGTACCGGTGATGGTTCGCTGAAACTTTTTCCTTTATTCGATTTTTCCGATTTCACTTCGCGTCCCACCGATTCGGTTCGTGATGCACGCCATTGGATCGGCGCTATTTATTATAAAATAGTTTTAAAAACTTTCAATCACAAAAAATATTACACTTTAATCGGCAGCGACGAAAACGATGCACGCAGCAATAAAAAATGGATCGAGGTATTGACTTTCGATGCGGATGGCAAACCGCAGTTTGGCGGAAAATTTTTCAGTTATCCTGCCAACGACGAAACAAAACCAAAGCCACCCGTTTACCGTTTTTGTCTGGAATATAAAAAAGATGGTGGCGTGCGAATGAATTACGACGAAAGGTATGATGCCATTATTTTCGATCATTTAACCGCCGAAGGCAATGATGCAAAAGATAAATATAATTTGATCCCGTACGGCGATTATGAAGGCTTCCGATGGGTAAACGGTATTTGGAAATTTGTGAGCAATCCCTTTGCCAACGTGATCTTCGACGATAAACAATCTGCCTTCCCTGCCTTACTTTTAGACGATAAAGAAAAAGTAAAAGAAAAAAAATTAATGGAGCAATCGAAAAAAAATATGAAGAAAACTGAGCAGAATAATCAGTAATAATTTTTTAT
This sequence comes from Bacteroidota bacterium, assembly GCA_028877045.1. Taxonomy (GTDB): domain Bacteria; phylum Bacteroidota; class Bacteroidia; order Chitinophagales; family Chitinophagaceae; genus CAIQDX01. The sequence goes on from JAGWPQ010000678.1 coordinate 2,758, forward strand.
TGCCGAACTTTTGTTTTTCATGGTAGCACCTGTTGCGTCGCACTCTTCAAGGTTCTGTTTTCATGGCAGCGACTTTATGTGCTTCGTATTTCAAATAAAATTTCTTTACTTTAATCATCAACACCAATTAAAGTAAACACGAAAATGATTCAATTAATCAGGACCGATTCGGGTAATAAAGATTTTATTGAACTTGTAAAACATTTGGATGCCGACTTAGCAGAAAAAGATGGCGATGACCATACCTTCTACAATCAGTTCAATAAAATTGATAAAATAAAATTTGTTGTTGTGGCTTACGAAAACGAAAAACCATTGGGCTGCGGTGCCATTAAAGAATATGATCTAACAACAATGGAAGTTAAGCGCATGTTTGTGCATCCCGAAAACAGAGGCAAAGGAATTGCGTCAAAAATTTTAAGCGAATTGGAAAATTGGGCAAAAGAATTATCTTTTGCAAAGTGCATTTTAGAAACCGGCAAAAGACAAAAAGAAGCCATTGAACTTTATAAAAAGAAT
>JAGWPQ010000679.1 GCA_028877045.1 Bacteroidota bacterium
CACAAAGCACCACCAAAAAACAAACTTTTGCAATAACGAAAGTTGTGAAATACGAGTAGTAATTTACTCTTTATATTTAGTAGTTAATCATTGTCATTACGTAGTTAAAATACTACAATCCTGTAAAAAAATGACCGTACGCTTACAATCAAAAATAAAAAAGCTGATTTCTGGCATAATTTTCAGCGTGGTAAGAAATAGTTTTGCCAATTAAAATAAAGAAGCCGTGCAAGTACCTTTTAATTTACTGAATAAATACAACGTTCCGGTTCCCCGATACACCAGCTATCCTACTGTTCCTGTTTGGAAAGAAGCCATTGATATACAGCAATGGAAAAATGTTTTCAGCAAACAGTTTACAAAATGTAATGAAGCCGATGGAATAAGCCTGTATCTGCATTTGCCTTTCTGTGAATCGCTTTGTACCTATTGCGGATGTAATAAAAAAATTACGACCAATCATGCAGTTGAAGAAGAATACATGCAGGTAATTTTGAAAGAATGGAATTTATATCTGCAATTGATGGATTCGAAACCTGTGTTGCGTGAATTGCATATTGGCGGCGGCACCCCTACATTTTTCTCTCCCGATAATCTGGTAAAATTATTGAAAGCTATTTTTGATACTGCCATCATTCATCACAAACACGAATTTAGTTTTGAAGGTCATCCCAACAATACCACAAAAGAACATTTACAAACATTATACAATTTAGGTTTCAGAAGAGTAAGTTATGGTGTGCAGGATAACGATGCCGAAGTGCAACGCATCATCAATCGTATTCAGCCATTCGAAAATACAAAAAGGGCTGTTGACGATGCAAGGGCTATCGGATACGAATCAGTAAATTTTGATCTGATCTATGGTTTGCCCAAACAAAGTTTGGAAACGATGGAGAAAACAATTTTGCAATCTATCAGTTTGAAACCCGATCGTGTTGCATTCTACAGTTATGCGCATGTGCCATGGACCAGCCGCGGGCAACGTTTATTTGATGAAAATGATTTGCCAAGCACCGAAACGAAAATGAAATTATATCAGCTTGGTAAAAAATTATTTACCGAAAATGGTTACAGCGATATTGGCATGGATCATTTTGCTTTGCCGCATGATGATCTGTTTAAAGCAAGAGAAGAAGGTTGGCTGCACCGTAATTTCATGGGCTATACCACTCAACACACAGGTATCTTGTTAGGATTGGGTGTATCGAGTATAAGTGATGCAGGCATTGCATTTGCGCAGAATAATAAAACCATTCACGATTATTATGCAGCGATAAACAACGGAGAATTGGCTATTACCAAAGGATATTTTTTAAATGATGAAGATGTTGCTTTCAGAAAATATATTTTGAATATCAGTTGCCAGGGTAAGACAAAATTTTTGCCGCAGCATTTAGAATTAATTCATCAATACAGTTTTCCTGAGCTGGAAAAATTAGAAGAGGATGGATTTGTTGATTATGATGATGCAGGGTTGACAGTAACTAAATTGGGATTGAATTTTATCCGCAATATTTGTAAAGCGTTCGATCTTCATTTGCTGCGCAATGAAGTGAAGCATGAAAAACCGCAATTCAGTAAAGCGATTTAGCTGGTTGGTTTATTCGTTTATCGGTTGATTAGTTTATTGGTTTGTTGCTCTTTGCAAAGTTGTGATTTGTTGCGCGATGATATGAACGTTGAAGAGTGCGACGCAAACCTCATCTGCCTTTCAGGCATCTTCTCCTAAAGGAGAAGAGAAATGGTTGTGATCTGTTTATGCCATTGAAATACAAAAGCAGGCTACAAAAAAATCATACTTCAAATCCTACGATACTCTTGTTATTGATAAGATAGCGATTTACCTTTTCGCGTTTTGATTGAATGGCTTCGATTTTATATTCGGCAATTACATCGTCGTTTTGTTTACCTACTTTATACCGCACAAAATAAACATCGATCTTTTTTAATTCGTTTTCCAATTCTTCTACAGAATATTCATACGCCTTAAATCGGATCTTATATTGTTTTACCTGATGCAGGTTATCGAATGATTCCTCGAGTCGTGAAAGAACAATCAATACGATCATTACCAGCACTGCAACAAATAATGCAAGTCCGTAAAATTTTAATCCAATACACATGCCCAAAGATGCAGCGACCCAGATAGTTGCAGCAGATGTGATGCCGCTGATATTGATACCTTCTTTAAACACAACACCGGCGCCTATAAAACCAATACCCGTAAGGATATTAGAAGCAATACGGTCGGGGTTTTCGGCAAATGTTGTTGATAAAATAGTAAACAAACACGAACCCACACAAATTAAAATCATGGTGCGGAAACCTGCGGGCTTGCTGTGATATTCGCGTTCCAGACCTAATAATCCTCCAACAACAAACGCTGCAATGATCTGAATAATATGTTCGGTTTGGATAAACATTTTTTATTTTTTATTACACGAATTTTTGAGAATTACACGAATTAGCTTCTACAATTTAGTTTTTCTTTTTTTAGATTTTAGTTTTTTAATTTCTAATCTAAGTTAAACTCTTCGTGCATTTGCGGCACTCTTACATCTTTAAAATTTTTCTTTTCCAGTCGTTTCTGAAATTCCAACTGAACCTCTTCTTCGCCATGAACAACAAATAAAGTTTTTACCAGTGCCGGATTCTGGCAAGCTAAAAATTGGCAAAGATCATTGTAATCGCCGTGAGCACTCATGCTGCGCATGGTTCCTACTTCAGCAGTTACTTTATAATATTCGCCATAAATTTTTACTTCTTTTGCTCCGCTCATTAATTTTCCGCCCAATGAATGCGGTTCGCAAAAACCAACCAATAAAATTGTATTTCTTTTATCATCAATATTGTTGGCAATATGATGTTTGATACGCCCTGCATCGGCCATACCGCTTGCTGAGATGATGATGCAAGGTTGATGCAGATCATTCAATGCTTTACTTTCATCAACGGTTTTTATAAATTTTAATCCGGGAAAATCAAACGGATCACTATCTGTCAGTAATAATTTTTTTATTTTACTGTTGAAATTTTCGGGATGACTTTTTACCACTTGTGTTGCTTCTAAACTCAAAGGGCTATCAACAAATACCGGAATATGGGGCAATTGTTTTGTGTTGAACATTTCATTTAAAAAATACAGCAACTCTTGTGTTCGTCCCACACTGAATGACGGAATAATTAATTTACCTTTTTTATCAA
>JAGWPQ010000680.1 GCA_028877045.1 Bacteroidota bacterium
AAATTATTTATCGATTATTTAAAACCGCTGAAAAAGAAATTACTGCAGAGCAAATTAAACGATATCCATAAAGGCAAAATAAAAGTTGATTATAAAATGGTGTTCCCTAAATGAACAAACTCTTTCTGATATCCTTTTTCATTTTTATTGTTCAGATTAATTTTGCGCAGCAAAAAACAAGCGCTGATAAAAAAAGCGATACCACCGTTTTTGTAGACAATAAAAAAGTTACGCTGCCCGATGTTTGGGTGCGCAATAATTTCGATTATAAAAAATTACTGCAGCAGATTAAAGACGATACCACTTTTTATAAAGCCTTCCGCAACCTGCACATACTTAATTTTTCTTCGTACAACGACATTAAAATGCTGGATAAGAAAGGAGCAATCAAAGCTTCTTTGTTCAGCAAGACAAAACAAAACCGCAGCAACAATTGCCGAACCATGGATGTGCTGGAACAAAAGGTTACCGGCGATTTTTTTGATTCGAAAGGCAATTATAATTATCTCACGCCCGAATTATATGCCGGCTTATTTTTTACAACAGGAAAAATTTGCGGCGAAAATAATATTGTGAAAGGGCGAAACCTTACCGTGGGCGATAAGAAAGGTTTGGAAAAATATAAAGAGCAATTAAAAATGCTGTTTTTCAATCCGGGTAAAAAAATTCCGGGCATTCCTTTCATTGGTAATAAACTGGATCTGTATGATGATCGTGCAAGAAAATTATACGATTATAAATTAGACATCGTAGAATTTCAGGGAAAGATTTGTTACCAGTTTTCTATCACGCCAAAAGAAGATCTCGGCGTATTTAAACGCGATGATATTGTTATTGACGATATGACCACCTGGTTCGACATCAAAACTTTGGAAGTATTGGCACGAAATTATTCGCTTAGTTATAAAGCCGGTTTCTACAGTTTTGATGTAAGCATGGAAGTTGAAATGATGCGCATCGGAGACTTGATGGTGCCCAAGGTTTTGCGTTACAAAGGCAACTGGGATGTGATCTTTAAAAAACGCGAACGTGCCATTTTTACTGCTACACTTTTTGATTTCAAGAAATAGGAACACGGATGACGCAGATGGTACGGATTCTCACTGATTTTTTGTTACGAGCTTTTGGACTTTTGGCATCGCCTGTTGCATCGCACTCTTCAACTTTCAGAACTTTATCTGGCTTTTTTATCGAAGCGCAATTTTTACCGCAGAGAACATGAGTTAAAAGAGTTGCACAGAGGTTCTCTGCGTTAGCTCTGCTTCTCTTTATCTCTGCGGTAAAAAAGCTGAATAACGAACAAAGCGTACAAGGGTGCGACGCAACAACTGATTCATAGAATTACAACAGCCGGCCCCATAAAAAAATATAATTCGTGTAATTCGCAAAAATTCGTGTAATTAAAACGGCCACTGTTTATTTCGTTTCGATTTTATCAGGAAGGCAATAATGCCCAATGCAGTTACGATCAATCCGCCAAGCATCATATTTTTTCCGGTAGAGAAAAAAATAAAAGCCCAAATTAAAATGGCAAATATGGCGGGCAAGGGATAGAGCGGCATTTTCCACGGAAAATGTTTTAATCCTTTTTGTTTGGTGAGCAAAATTAATCCAACTGCCTGCCCGATGAACTGAATTAAAATGCGCATAGCCAATATGGCATCTATCACATCTTTCAACTTAAATAATAAACTAAACACAAATGCAACGCCGCCCAAAAACAACAAAGAAATATGCGGAAAATGTTTGGTGGGATGCAGCTTTGCAAACACTTTAAAAAATGCGCCGTCACTTGCCGCGGCATAAGGAATACGGCTGTAACCCAGTGTTGCAGAAAATACCGAAGCAAATGCAACCCATAAAATCAAAACGGTTGCAATGTTGGCAAAGCCTGACCCGGCAAGGGTTTGCACAAATTCGCTCACCACAAATTTACTTTCCT
>JAGWPQ010000681.1 GCA_028877045.1 Bacteroidota bacterium
AGCAAAGTTAAATGGCTCGTTAAATAATTTTTCTTTATTTACCCTGTCGATGTAATCAACTACAGGACTCAGAAGAAACGCAGGAGTTGGGGCGTCCAGGATTAATTGGCAAAGGGTTTGGTTAATATTTTTAAATCTTTTGCGTATCGATAGATCTAAAAAAGACTTTTCCCTGTAAGACTTTATGATTTGTTCTATTTGAGGAAACGTTTGAATTGATGGGAGATAATCTCCCAAACTTTGAGAATCATTATTTTTTTCACCGGGCCACCATTTTGAGAAATCGCCTCCACGTTCAAATATTCTTGATATGGCCCCTGCTGGTACTGGTGCTGTTTGATATCCCGAAACTTTTAACGATGTGGGAATAAAAACAAAAGTCGAAATAATGCAAATGATAATAATCGTAACAAAAACTAAAATCCATTTTTTCATAAATCAAAATAATGCAGTACAAAAAATATTTGACCTCTTCAGAAATCAACGCATGGAAAGCCTGTTAAAAAGTGGTTGCGTTAATTTCTGAAAAGATCTGCTGAATAAACACAATCAAAAATAATATGATTGAGTTGTAATCCGGATTTAAAAATTATTTAAAAATGGATGTATAAAATTTCCCGATTTCTTTACCTTGATTTTTTCCATTCTCAATAGCAGCACGATAATGGATGCCGCCATATAAACGGCTGATGGCAACTTCATCGGCTGCCGCCTGAATGGAATTGAAAGAACGTTCCAATCCTAAATATTCTAATTCTGTTGTATCGTGAAATGCATCATTCTCTCCGAAAAATTGAACAAGTACAGTTGCGATAGCAGCCGTTATAACGCTGTGTGCACTTGTATATTCAGGAAATGATGGTGTTTGTAATAATGAAGTCCAGTCGCTTTGAATATTTTCTCTGATTACAGTGATAGGCCTCACCATCCTGCTTCTGTATTTTTCATCCCAACAAGAAATAAATCCGTCGAACATGGCACAGGAACTAAGTGCATAGGTTTGAGCAGTTTTTAATGCATCGGTTTTTGCCTGTTGCGTTAAGATAGAAACAATACCCATCCAGTGTCCGCCGGGAGTTGTTTTTTTTGTGGCAAACATCAAATGTCCTTTATGTTCTGTTACAAAAGGATTGTCGTCCCAATAATGTGCAATGGTATCCTGTGTGGGAGTTAAATTTTTATTTACATTATATACTTCCAGCACTTCTTTATAATACTGACTGTTTTTATTTAAGTCGTATGGCGGTGGCGGTATAGGTTTAAATTGTGCAGCCGAGTCCATCAACAATGGCGTTATTAATCGCCAGTTGGGTTCAACAGCATCGGCATAATCGGGTGGTGTTTGCTGCCATTTGCCAACTTCTTTAAACACGCTGTATTTAGGCATTCCGCGTGTTTTTTTATAATTATCCGCGGCAGCCCTTTTTAAAATTGTTCCGGCAATCGTATCACCTAACTCGATCGAATTTTTATAAACAGATTCATCCACTCCATCTTCAAACTCTTTCAATAATTTATTTTCTGTAACAATTAAACTGTCTTTCGAAAATGTTAGTGCTTGGGCAACTTTAAAAAATGATTTAACAGCTGCCAATGTATAATTATATTTTTTGGTTTTATCGGGTTCGGGCATCTTATCAAAATTTTTCAGACGAGCAGTGAAAGATGCAGTGCCGTCATATTTTAAATGAAGTGCCTCATAAAAAGCAAGGTTGCTGTATGCGTAAACACGACTGGCAACAGGCGGCGAAAAAATATCGTACACGATAACATCGGTAAGCCGGTGTACACATTGATGTTGAATAGTATTTTCGTCGATCGATAATTTTTTTTCTTTTTGTTTGCATGAATAGAATGTAAATATCGTGCAAACGGAAAGTAAGAAAAGGGTTGTTTTTTTCATTTGGCAAGTATTAATTATTGATAATTCTTTTTTGTTTTTTATCGTTCGTTATTTCAACAGATTGTATGGACGAGTTGAATTGAATAAATCTTGCAGATTGCGATTGAAAAGATGAACCGTAATAAAATTCTTCTTTTCGTTTTTTCCCGTTCTTTAATTGAATGATGGCAGAAATATCGTTTGGCTGCAACCGGATTATTTTGCCTTGCTCTTTTTTAAGCTGAAATAATTTTAAGTAAGAAGCATTTTGAGAAGCGGCAATGCTAAGGCTTCCTTTATCGATAAACTGCACTAAACTTTTTCCGTTGCCCGGTATATAAATTCCGCTTTGTAAAATTGATAATGGCGAAAAATTTCCTTTGCCATCACCCTGCAGAACCAAACCATTCAGGGCATCGTACGGACCTAACATGGGAGCCAT
>JAGWPQ010000682.1 GCA_028877045.1 Bacteroidota bacterium
CAGGACAGGCTTGTAATTTATACTTCTAATATTTTTGCTGTTTTAGGATTAAGGAGTTTGTTTTTTTTACTGCGTAGTGCAGTCAATAAATTCAAATATCTGCAACATGGCATTGCCACTGTTTTGGTTGTCATCGGGATAAAAATGCTAGCCGAAAAATTGATCGATCAATGGCTCACAAAAAATGAACAGGTTATTTATTCACTGATCATCATCATTCTTTGCATTGGTGGTTCTGTTTTAAATTCTATTTTGTACAACAAAAGAAACAAGATTTAATATTTTCAATTGCCATACAAGATTCAAAATATTGCTTCAATTATAAACGCAGATGCAAAAATTATTGCAGATGCGGAGATAGAATATTTATTGATCGACAGCAGAAAAATAATTTTTCCAACGGTTTCATTATTTTTTGCGTTGCACGGACCGCGAAGAGATGGCCATCAATTCATCGTAGAAGTTTATGAACGTGGCGTTAGAAATTTTGTAGTAAAAAAAGGGTTTGATGCATCATCATTCAACAAAGCAAATTTTTTGTTTGTGAATGATGTATTGCAGACACTGCAGGCATTAGCGGCGTTTCATCGAAAACAATTTTCCATTCCTGTTATTGGTATTACCGGAAGCAACGGCAAAACAATTGTGAAGGAGTGGTTGTATCAACTATTGCAGGAAGATGAGAATATTGTTCGCAGTCCGCGCAGCTATAATTCGCAGGTTGGTGTTCCGCTAAGTGTTTGGCAGATCAATAAACAAAACACACTTGGCATTTTTGAAGCCGGTATTTCTACGAAAAATGAAATGCCGCAATTAGAACAAATCATCCAGCCAACCATTGGTGTATTAACCAATATTGGCGAAGCACACAGCGAAGGTTTTACTAACGATGCTGAAAAAATTAATGAGAAATTAAAATTGTTTTCGCATTGCACACAACTGATTTTTCAGAAAGAAATTTTGCCTGATGATTTTCATCTTCCGCAAACAAAGCTATTTTCATGGAGCAAAAAAAATGTTGGTGCAACGGTTTTTATTAAGGAAGAAATAAAAACATCTGCAAATACTTTGCTTACTATAGTCTATCAAAATCAATCCCAAAAAATCGTAGCTCCTTTTACCGACGCTGCTTCAATTGATAATGCGGTCACCTGTTATTGTACTTTGTTATCGTTAAATTATTCAAATGAAATAATTGCCAAACGCTTGCTGCAATTGACTCCTGTAGAAATGCGATTGCAATTGAAAAAGGGAATTAATAATTGTTCGGTGCTGAACGACAGTTACAGCAACGATATTTCATCTTTAAGTATTGCACTCGATTATTTAAAACAACAATCAGGAAATAAAACAACAACAGTTATTTTTTCAGATATTTTGCAATCGGGGTTAAGCGATGATGAATTGTACAGACAGGTTGCTGTACAATTGCAGGAAAGAAAAATTCATAAATTAATTGGCATTGGCGAAAATATAAGCAAGCATCATTCTTTGTTTAATCAAATTCAGCAAACAACTTTCTTTTCTTCAACCGAACAATTTCTAGAACAAACAACATTGCACCAATTCAAAGATGAATTTATTTTGTTGAAAGGTGCCAGAATATTTGCATTCGAACGCATCAGCAAATGGTTGGAACAAAAAGTTCATCAAACAGTTTTAGAAATTAATTTATCGGCCATTGCGCATAATTTAAAAGAATATCAAAAACATTTATTGCCTTCAACAAAAGTGATGGCAATGGTGAAAGCTTACAGCTATGGCAGTGGAAGTGCAGAAGTGGCAAGGGTTTTGCAATTTTGTAAAATTGATTATCTGGCCGTTGCTTATGCCGACGAAGGTGTTGAGTTGCGCAAAGCAGGCATTAGTTTGCCCATCATGGTGATGAATGCTGATGAAGAAAGTTTTGATGCATTGATCGAATATTCGCTCGAACCGGAAATTTATTCGTTCCATATTTTTAACTTGTTTCATCAATATTTACAGCAACAGGCTGTTGCAAAATTCCCGATACATATTAAGTTGAACACAGGAATGAATCGTTTGGGTTTTGAAACTGATGAAATAAATG
>JAGWPQ010000683.1 GCA_028877045.1 Bacteroidota bacterium
CCCGGGAATACCTGTTAAATTAAATTCAGCAAGTTTGCGATTATCTTTTACCAGATCTCTTTCACCCTGAAAAACAGAAATGCGCATACTTCCCTGCCCGTCTTTTTGTGTGGTATATTGCCTTCCAACTTTAGTCGGGATCTTTGAATTTCGCGGAATTAAAACATCCATCAATCCACCCATCGTTTCAATGCCAAGACTTAATGGTGTTACATCAAGCAGTAAAAATTCTTTGTTGTTTCCTGCAAGAATATCGGCCTGAATGGCTGCACCCAATGCAACGACTTCATCAGGATTTACTTCATCATGAACAGGTTGATCAAAAAATTTACTCACTGCATTTTTAACAGCAGGAATCCTGGTACTACCACCAACCATTACCACTGTTTCAATTTCATTGATATTAATTTTCGAATCCTTCACCGCATTTTCACAACACTGCAAAGTTTTATTAATTAATGATTGAATAAGCGATTCGAATTTTTCTTTGGTGATGGATAAATTATCGCCATTAAAATCAATAGTAAAACTATCGTTATTGCTTAAATGTTTTTTTGCTTCTTCGGCACGTAAACGCAATCCCTGCGATAATTCTTTATTTAATTTTAATTCATCTTGCGTGATGCCAAATTCATGCATCCAATGTTCAACAATCACCCTGTCAAAATCATCGCCACCCAAATAAGTATCGCCATTGGTGCTTAACACTTCGAAAATCCCATTCGTAATTTTTAATATAGAAATATCAAAAGTACCGCCACCCAGATCATACACGGCAATTGTTTTTTCTTCATTGGCCGCTAACCCTAAACCGTATGCAAGGCTTGCTGCTGTTGGCTCGTTCACAATTCGCAACACATCTAATCCTGCCAATTTTCCTGCATCTCTTGTTGCCTGGCGTTGGGCATCGTTAAAATAGGCAGGCACCGTAATTACGGCTTTTGTTACCGGAGTTTTTAAAATATGTTCGGCCCGGGCTTTTAATTCTTTTAAGATGAAAGAAGATAAATCGATGGGTGAATAAAACATATCGCCTACCTGCACTTTCACTAAACTTTCGGTGTTATCGTCAATCACTTTGTAGGTGAAAAAATTTGCATTTTGTTTGATGTCGTTAAAACTTTTTCCCATCAAACGTTTGGCAGAAAAAATGGTATTGGCAGGATCGGTCTCTAAAAATTTTTTAGCTTCTTCGCCAACAGTAACATTTCCCAAAGAATCAAAATGAATAACGCTCGGTACCAGACTGCTGCTATCGTGTTCTTTTAAAGCAAGCGGTTTTTTTGTTTCCGGATGAATGATGGCCACCAAACTGTTGGTTGTTCCAAGGTCAATGCCCACGATCATTTCGGCCTGTTGTAAACTTCCTGTTGCGATGTTGATTGCAATCTTTGCCAAATCAATTAAGAATTAAAAATTAAGAATTAATAACTGCAAAAGTAAATGAATGAAAATAGATGTTGTTGCGAAAAGAAGAAAATAAGTTGAACAATGAACAGAACGTACAAGAGTGCGACGCAACAGGCGATGCCATGAAAAACTCCAGTTGGATAAAA
>JAGWPQ010000065.1 GCA_028877045.1 Bacteroidota bacterium
TGAGTTCGGGATACGAAGCGAAGGATAGCACACAGATAACGCTGATGAAATGGATAATCACAGATGTTTTAATTGATTTAAAAATTATTTGATACAGGGTAATATCCTGTTATATTTTTTGGAATAAAAACATCGCAAGAGATTAATACCGAAATGCCGCAAAGGGGCATTAAATCTGTTAAGATCCGTTTTTTCTGTGTCATCTGTGTTCCATTTCTTCTTCATTGTTATCCCGAATTCACTTTAAATTAATGTTAGATGTTAAATGCTAAATTTTAAATGAATAAAATCATTCAACATCTGACATTTAACATTTAACATCTACCATTTAACGCTTTTTACGAAATTGCTTATTCAATCATTCCATGAAAAAATATTTAGCCATTCCGTTTTGTTGTGTGATTATTTCAGCACAAGCACAAGTTTATCGCCCCGATCATGTCAATGCAAAAGCAATTGCTTTGTACGAAAAAGCAATGATTCAATTAAGTGACGGAATGATCAAAGATGCTGTTCCGCTTCTATTAAAATCTGTTTCTCTCGATACAAATTATTTGGATGCTTATCTTTCCCTTGCAGGCGCTTACGGCGAATTAAAAAATTATGCTGCATCGGTCGAGTGGTACGAAAAAGTAAAACTTAAAGACAGTATTTATTTTAATGTTTATCATCTTCCCTACTCTATAAACCTTGCGGGGCTTGGCCGATTCGAAGAAGCATTGCATGCCGTAAATATTTTTTTAGCTATTCCCAATATCAGCGAACGAAGTATAAAAAGTGCTGCTTATCGAAAACGTTGTTACGAATTTGCTGTAGATTATGCATCGAAACACAAGATATCGGATTATGCTTTTACGCCGGTAAATATGGGCGATAGTATCAATTCGGAAAGATCGGAATACTATCCAACTGTAACTATTGATGATAGTTTATTGGTATTCACCAAAAGAGGTAATGGCATCAGGGAAGATTTTATGCAAAGCACTATGCACAACGGCGTTTATTCGAAAGCAAAATTAATTGAAGGTGATATCAATAACGAGCCATCCAAAGGTGCCATCACTGTTTCATCGGATGGCGACTTCATGATATTTGCAGGAAATTTTCACCGCGGTTATGGCGATTTTGATCTCTACATTTCGTATGCCACACCGCAAGGATGGAGCGAACCTGAAAATTTAGGACCCAATATCAACAGCGATTATTGGGATAGTTCACCAAGTTTAAGCCCTGATGGTCGTGTGTTATATTTCAGCAGTAACCGCCCCGGTGGTTTTGGCAAAAAAGATCTGTACATGAGTGTGCGCATGGCAAACGGTAAATGGGGGCCAGCCCAAAATATGGGGCCAACAATTAATTCTGTCGGCGATGAGATGGCACCCTATATCCATGCCGATAATCAAACTTTATATTTTACTTCGGATGGATTGCCGGGTTATGGCGGCACCGATCTGTTTGTTTGCAGAAAAGATCTGCAAGGCAATTGGGGTAAACCCGAAAACCTTGGCTACCCCATCAATACCATCGAAAACGAAGGCAGCATCTGCGTTTCGTCGAATGGACTAACAGCTTACTATGCAAGCGACAGGGCCGATAGCCGTGGCGGATTGGATCTCTACACATTTAATTTGCGTGATGATATCCGTCCGTATAAAACTTTATACGTAAGAGGAAAAGTATTTGATGCAAAAACAAATAAAGGATTGCCCTGTGCTGTTGAACTGATTGATAACAGCAACAACAAAGCA
>JAGWPQ010000684.1 GCA_028877045.1 Bacteroidota bacterium
GATATAAGATTGAAAGACAGTTTTGAATTGATACAATAACATGCTAATCACCCTGCAATGAAAATATTTTTTTATAAAAAAGTAATTCGTGCATTTTTATATTTATTCGTTTCAATCATATTTTCATGTGGATTGAATGCTCAATCAATTCAATTGCCCAAAGAGTGGAAATTTAAGCTGGGCGATGATTTGAGTTGGGCTAACCAATCTTATAATGATAATGATTGGAGTAATAAACCGGTGGGGCAAAGTTTTTCTGCAAAAGAAATAAAGGATAATGTATTTGCATGGTACCGGGTAAAAATTATTATTCCATCAACTTTAAAAAGCGTTGCTGCAAAACGAAAAGAATTAAAAATTAATTTGGGAAGAATTGATGATGTGGATCAAACTTTTTTTAACGGAAAAATGATCGGACAAACGGGTTCTTTGCCTCCAAATTATCAAAGTAAGTGGGATGTTGATCGAAATTATTTTATTTCAGAAAATGAAATAAAATGGGATAAAGAAAATACAATTGCCGTTCGTGTTTTTAGTCTGGATAATGGCGGCATCGGGATGTACCAAGGTCCATACAACTTCGGACCGATCGATTGGAACGATTTTATTTCTGTTCGGCATTCCATCACGGAAACAAAAAATAATGGTTTCATCACCAAAATAAAATTTACCAATAAATCGGATAATTCATTTTCAGGTTCAGCAAAATATCTGATCAAAGATACAAACGGGAAAGTATTATTTACAGAAACAAAAGCTGTAGAAGTTAATCCTGTCAAGGGTTCTGAAGCAGAAATACTTTTTTCGAATTATCAACCCACGGATGAAAAAATTTTTAAAGTTGGGTATCTTATTTCAGAAAAAAATAGTCAGGCAACAATAAAAAATGAACAGGTTTATTTGGCAGTTAAAAATATTGCCATCAAAGTTGATGAAGAACCCAAGCCTGTTGTTGCAAATAAAATTAAAGATGTATTTATTGCTGCACCATTTTCTAATCAGCAACTCAACGGTTATTTGGGAACCAGATTAAATCAAAATTTAAAAGAAAGATTGCTGAAGGTTGATGAAGCGGGAATTATAAATGGTTATTTGCAACGGCCGGGCAATCATCCATGGATCGGTGAACATGTTGGAAAATATTTAGAAGCTGCATGCAATGTTTGGAAGAACACACATGATGAGAGAATAAAAAAACAAATGGATCGGATGATGTTTGAACTGATCCATTCGCAATTGGATGATGGTTATTTGGGAACTTATGTTCCATCGGAATATTGGACAAGTTGGGATGTATGGAGTCATAAATATAATTTGTATGGGTTATTGGCTTACTATACTACAACCGGTTACCAGCCTGCATTAGAGGCATGCAAACGAATGGGTGATCTGTTGTGTAGAACGTTTGGAAATGATCCGGGGCAACGCGATATTATTTTGGCCGGAGAACATATGGGCATGGCTGCAACAAGTGTTTTAGATCCAATGGTTGAATTGTATAAATACACAGGTGAAAAAAAGTATTTAGATTTTTGTTATTATATTTTGGATGCATGGGAATATACCAACGGACCAAAAATAATCAGCACTTTACTGTCCACA
>JAGWPQ010000685.1 GCA_028877045.1 Bacteroidota bacterium
TATTTCATGGCATCGCCTGTTGCGTCGCACACTTGTGCGCTTTGTTCTTTATTCAACTTTTATCAAAGCGAATATTTTACCACAGAGGTCACAAAGTTTTTAACAGAGTTGCACAAAGAATACTTTGTGCAACTCTGTGTTTTTACTCTGCGTACTCTGTGGTTAATAATTTGTTCAACATTGTTCAGAACGTTGAAGAGTGCGACGCAACAGGCGATGCCATAAAAAACAAAAGCTTGTAACAAAAATTATTGTATCACAGCAACAGATCCGCTTTCGGTGGGTATTAATTCGAAAATAAATTGCGGTTTGATTCCATCTTCGCTGCGGTGCGAAACATATAAAATTGAGGTGCAACTTTCTTCTGCAATTTTATTTATCAATGCAGTTACCATGGCGGTGTTGTGATCGTCGAGGCCGAATGCCGGTTCATCCAAAATCAATAACGGCGGGTGTTTCACCATGGACCTTGCAATTAATGCTTTGCGTTGCAGACCGAGTGAGAGTTCGCAAAATGTCACATTTTTTAAGTGCTGCATTTCTATTAATTGCAACCACTCGTTGGCTAAACGCAATTCCATTTCGGTTGGAATAATATATAAACCTATTGAATCGTAAAACCCCGACACGATCATTTCCTGCAAGGTGTGGCGTGTGCTGAATAAATCTGTCATTGCCGGTGTTACATAACCAATTTTTTGTTTTATTTCCCAAACAGTTTCGCCTGTGCCTTTTCGTTTGCCAAACAATTCAAGATCTTTTCCGTAACCTTTTACATTATCGCCGGTGATCATGGTGAGCAAAGTTGTTTTGCCCGAACCGTTGGGCCCAACCAATTGCCAGAACTCGTTTGTGTTGATGGTCCAGCTAATATTTTTTAAAATAATTTTTTCTCCGTACTGCACCGTCACATTTTTAAACTGTACCAATGTTTTGTTCTCAATAAAATATTGTTGAATGGGCGGCGGAACTTTTTGAGAAAAATATATTTCGTTATCTTTTTTATGTTGATTGATATAAGTTTCAATAGCATCAACCAAAATAATTTTATTGTTTTCTGCTAACTCAACTGCGTGTTTGATGAAAGGAAGTAAGTCGGATTTTCGATTAATTAATTGAATGAGCAAAGTGTGTTCTGCAATTTCGGTGAGCATTTGTTTTAAAGATTGCTGCGATGCTTTGTCGAGATTATCGAACGGATTATCTAAAATAATATAATCGGGCTGTTGCGCTAAAACATAAGCCAGCAAAGCTTTTTTCTGCTCCCCGCTCGATAATGATTTTAATTGACGATGAATGTTTTTTGTTACTTCCGAATAATCGCGGCGTGCTTCTTCTTCAATTAATTCGTTCAGTAAAATAGGGGAGAACAATACACCTTTCAAATGATTGAATGCCGCAAATGGTTCAACGGCTTTGCCATTTAAAATTTGTTGCGCAAAGAATTGTGTGTCGGAATTATTATTTAAAAAAACTGCCCAATGATTATTTCCCATTACACGAATTTCTACGAATTACACGAATTAGCGAAAATATAGGAAAGTAATTCGTGTAATTCGCTCTAATTCGTGTAATAAAATTATCTGTTCATCAACCATTCTTTAAAATCATTAAAGTGCGGCGGCATCAAAATACTTTTTTTCTCGGCCGATAATAAATGTTGCACCTGCTCAGGAAACTCAAGCGATCTGCCGATTGCATCTTCAACCGTATCAGGAAATTTTACAGGATGTGCAGTTTCTAAAATAAAACCTTTGCCGCCGTTTTTTTGCAGATAATCATCCATTGCAAAATAGGCAACAGCACCATGCGGATCTACAATATAATTATGTTGTTGATAAACTTCTTTAATGGTTTGTGCCGTGGTAATATCATCAACACTGATGCTGCTCATGTGTTTTTTAAGAATAGAAAATTGTTGATGAAACAATTCGATGATGCGCACAAAATTACTCGGATTGCCAACATCCATAGCGTTTGAAATGGTTGCTACGGCTGGCTTTGGTGTGTATTGTTCTGTTTGTAAATATTGTGTAACAACATCGTTTGCATTGCATGCAGCAATAAAATGCTTCACAGGCAAACCACTCACATGCGCTAAAACTCCGGCACAAATATTTCCAAAATTTCCGCTTGGCACAGAAATAATTGGTGCATCTTTTTCCTGCCATTGCTGATATGCAAAGAAATAATATAACTGTTGCGGCAACCATCTTGCAACGTTGATGGAATTGGCAGAAGTTAAATTTATTTTTTGATTGAGATCATTATCCATGAAAGCCAATTTCACGATGGCCTGACAATCATCAAATGTTCCGTTTACTTCTAATGCAGTAATATTTTGTCCAAGTGTTGTTAATTGCAGCTCTTGAATTTTACTTACTTTTCCTGATGGATATAAAATAATCACATCAACACCATCAACGCCCAAAAAACCATTGGCAACAGCGCCGCCGGTATCACCCGATGTTGCAACCAGCACTGTGGTTTTATGATAAGCGTGGCGATTAAAATATCCCAAACACCTGCTCATAAATCTTGCACCAACATCTTTAAA
>JAGWPQ010000686.1 GCA_028877045.1 Bacteroidota bacterium
GTGAAAGTGAATAACGAGGAAGATGTAAAAAAGAACTGGGAAAAAATAAAAATAAAAGAAGGTAAAAAAAGCGTGCTGAGCGGCGTGCCGCCTTCATTGCCGGCAGTTGTAAAAGCAACACGCATTCAGGAAAAAGCCAAACAGGTTGGTTTCGAATGGGAAAATAAAGAGGATGTTTGGAAAAAAGTAGAAGAGGAGATAAGTGAGCTGCAGCAAGCCATTCAGCAGAATGATCAAACAAATATTGAAGAAGAATTTGGCGATGTAATGTTCAGTTTAATTAATTATGCACGGTTCTTGCATGTAGATGCCGAAGGTGTTTTGGAGCGAACCAATAAAAAATTTATTCATCGGTTTCAGCAGATGGAAACCATTGCCAACAATAATGGGAAAAATCTCACCGAAATGAACCTGAATGAAATGGATGCCATTTGGAATGAAGTAAAGAGACAAAATATTAAATCTTGATCACAACATTAAAAAAAGCAAGCTTCAGGCACGGATATTTAATAATTACCGCTGCATGGTTGTACACGCTTTCGTATGTTGTTTCTAATTATTGGGAATATAATTCTTCTCCGCAACACGTTCAATATAAAATTCAACAACAGCTCAACAAAAAAGAAGAAAAGTTTAATAAAATCATTACTGATACCGTATTGGTATCTTCTTTAATTAACGACTCGGCTAAATCGCCCGAAAAAAATAAGCTGATCGATGAGTCATTTGGTTTTTTTATTTATTCGGATGCCGATACATCGAAGCCTTTACTTGCCTATTGGAACAGTAATAAATATTATACTGAACCCGAAGACATACAGCGAAACGATGGCAGTTATTTTTTAAATCACCAAAACGGAAGTTTTGAACTGGTAAAAAAAACAATTCATTTACCCAAACAAAATGTTTTTGTTGTTGGCTTATTGCCTGTAAAATGGGATTATTTTATTGAGAATAAATACCTCATATCCGATTTTGACGGCTTTCCGGGTTTAGACGACCATTATGAGATAAGTAGCGACAGCAGTGCATTTCAGATTCGCACTATCAGTGGCAAAGACCTTTTTAAAATTAAACTGAAAGAAAAAAAATATAATGCAGGATACGATCTTGGAACTATCTTCTTCAGAACATTGGCTGTCATTTTTTTATTCTTTTTCATTAATGCCATTGCAATAGATGCTGCTGACGAAAAGAATTTCAAACAGATCTTTGCACTTTTAGTTTTTGTTACGGTGTTCATAAGATTTATTACGTATGTAATTCCTGTTCCTTTCGATTTCAGCAAAATACCATTGTTCGACCCCGGTATTTATGCTTCTAATTTTTTGCATCCGTCGCTGGGCGATTTATTGATTAATGCTGTGCTGGTATTATGGCTGGTGAGTTTCTACAAGTTTAATTATAAAGCAAAAATTGAAGAAACGGTTTCAAGAAAAAGAGAAATATTAGCGTACCTCAACATTGTTATTCTTTCAATTATTTGTTTTGTGTTTGTTGGTGTCATCAGGAGTTTGGTATTGGATTCTAAAATCTCATTTGATGTAACAAATATTTTAAGTCTAAATATTTACAGCATCATCAGTTTTGCCATACTTGGATTGCTGGTCCTGATATTTTATAACCTTTCGCATATTTTATTGCAACCAGCAGTTGATATTAAAATAACACTGCCGCAAC
>JAGWPQ010000687.1 GCA_028877045.1 Bacteroidota bacterium
GCAAATTCTGCAGGAAAACTATGTGCGCCCAGGAATGTGGAACGAATTGGAATAGGTGATTTTTTTTTGAGGTGATCGATGACACGCAACATTTTTAATTCTGCATCAACAGTTAAACCATAACCACTTTTAATTTCGATGGCACCTGTTCCTAACTGAATTAATTCATTCAATCTTTTCCATGCCGAATTAAATAAATCTTCTTCGGATGTTTGTTGCAGAACTTTTGCCGAATTTAAAATACCACCCCCCTTTGCGGCAATCTCCTGATAGCTTAGTCCTTTTATTTTGTCAATAAATTCATTCTCGCGACTTGCTGCAAACACAAGATGGGTATGACTATCGCACCAAGCAGGTAAAACAAACTGATTGGCTGCATCAATGATATTTGTTGTGGAAATCTTTGAAAGATCCAAATCTTTCATCAAACCATATTCACTAATTAATCCATCTACAATAATTAAATAAGCATTATTTACAACGGGCAATTCGGCCAATTCTTTTCCACGCAACACTTTGCTTTGTTCACGAACATTTACAAGTTGTTTGATGTTAATGATGATGGATTCCATTCCTGCAAAATTATATTTCAAATGTAAAGTAAGTATTTTCGGTTATGCAGATTAAAATGCTGCCATGAAAACCGAACGTACAGGAGTGCGATTCTTTTACTGAAAGAATCAGGGGCAACAGGCGATGCCATGAAATGCAGGTGCCGGTAACAAAAAAGAGTATTGTATGAGCAAATTTTATTGGTCGCAGGGAAAATATTAACTTGCAAACTCATTTATGAAAACAGTAAATTTTATTACATCATCACCATCGCATTTTTCGTGGATGTATCGCGGATTGAATTCAATGCCCGATCATTAAGTTTTATTTTCTTTTTTCGTGTTTACTGTTTATTTTTTAACCTCTAATTTTTTGTATGAATAATATGCAACACAGCCTGTTTGTTAATTCAGAAATAGGCACTTTAAAACGTTTATTGGTACATAGTCCCGACAGTGGTTTGGGCAAAGTTGTTCCCTCAAAAGCACAGGATTGGTTATTTGAAGATATTGTACATCTTGAAACCATCAGAAAAGATGAATATGATTATTACACCAAAATTTTATTATACTTTTTAGACCCCCAAAAAATAAAAGGCAAATTAAAAACCATTGATGCACCTGAAACAAAAAGAAACTTTTATAAGCCCGAACACGCAGACTTTTTTCGTTCGGATAAAGTGATAGAATTGCAATGGTTATTATCAGATATTTTGGTTGAAGAAAATATCAAATCGAAATTGGTGGCTTCTGTCTGCGCTATTGAAGGCTGCACTTATGTTACACAAAAAGAATTGCTGACATACAATTCGATCGAACTGGCAAAGACTTTTATTTCGGGATCGAATATGGAGACGAATTTATTGTTTGCACCGATACCTAATTTTATTTTTACAAGGGATATCGGCATCATCATCAAAGATTATGTGTTGCTGAACAAGCCTGCCAAGAAAGCCAGGACACGTGAGGCTTTGCTGGCAAAATATATTTTCTTTAATCATCCTTTTTTCAGTTCGTACAAAGAAAATATCATCGAATTATCTGATTCGCATTTTAATTTTTTATTGCCCAAAGAAGATGATGATAAAAAGATCACACTCGAGGGTGGTGATATAATGGTGGTAAGCGATCATCATTTATTGGTTGGCATCAGCGAAAGGACTTCGGCAGAAGCTGCTGCAAAAATTACCAGTACCATGTTCGAAAAAGGGATCATGGAGAAAGTGACCATCATTAAAATTCCGAAGAAGAGAGATTACATGCATATTGATACGGTGTTCACACAGATCAAAAGAAACATGTGGGTGATGCTGGGAAATTTTTCGCGCAAAGCTGCCATGAACGAAGATGTGGATGCAGTAGAGCGTGCATTGGAAATTAAGAAGGAAGAAAAAATAAAGATCATCCAGTTTAATAAGAAGAATCCTGATAATCCAATAAGTTTTGAAAGCCTGGAAGATTTGTTGTGTGATATTAGCAAAAATGATCTGCATTGCGATGATGAAGTGAAAATCATTTTCTCGGGTAACAATGAATTCCCTTACAATGCCCGTGAACAATGGACCGATTCATGTAATTTATTAGCATTAAAAGAAGGTGTTGTGATGGGTTACGACAGAAATAACAAAACCACAGAGGCCTTTAAGAATGCGGGTTTCAGCATTGTAAACGGTAAGGATCTTATTCAACGATTTGAAGAAGGAAATATTTTGCCCGAAGAAATAAAAGATACTGTAATTTTAATGCCCTCAGCAGAATTGTCGAGAGCAAGAGGTGGTTTTCATTGTATGAGTATGCCGATTTTGCGTGAGCCGTTACTATAAACTAAAACAACTGTTATGCAGAACACTAATCACCTTTTGATGATTCGTCCGGTAAGTTTTGGCTATAATGCGCAAACCGCGGTGAACAATAGTTTTCAAATTGCATCGAATGATGAAACGGTTTCGGAGAAGGCCGTAAAGGAATTTGATTTGTTTGTTGATGTGTTGACTAAAAACGGTGTTGATGTTACAGTAGTTGAAGACACATTGGAGCCGCATACTCCCGATTCTATCTTTCCTAATAACTGGATCTCTTTTCATGAAGACGGAACCGTTTGCATTTATCCGATGTTTGCAGAAAACAGAAGAGACGAACGCAAAAAACAAGTCTTGGATGAGATCGAAGAAAAGTTCATCATAAAAAACACAATTAATTTCAGTCATTACGAATCCAAAAACATTTTTTTAGAAGGTACCGGAAGTATGGTGTTGGATAGAGATAATAAAATTGCGTATGCCTGTTTATCGAAGCGAACTGAAAAAAAATTATTAGAAAAATTTTGTCACGCTTTTGGTTATTCACATGTTGCATTTATTTCGGTCGATGCACAACAAAAGCCCATTTATCATACCAATGTGATGATGTGTGTGGCTGAAGAATATGTGGTGACCTGTCTTGACTCAATTACAGATATTTTTGAAAAAGAAAAAATAATTGCTACTATAAAAAATAGTGGCAAAGAAATCATTGAAATCAGCTATGATCAGATGAATCATTTTGCAGGAAACATGTTGCAGGTCAAAAACAAGAATGATAAAAAGTTGTTGGTCATGTCAACACAGGCATTCAGAAACCTTGATACCGAACAAATACAAAAACTTCAATCATTCAACAGGATTATTCATTCCGATATTTCAACCATCGAAACCAATGGCGGCGGCAGTGCAAGATGTATGATGGCAGAAATATTTTTGCAGCCAAAATAAATTAAACTGCGACAAGTTGTTTGGAGATGATTTCAGCAACTTGTTTTTCTCTGTATTTTATGGTATGATTTAATTTTTCCAGCGCTTTGTTTAGATCTTTTTGTACATCAATGTCTGCAGATAAATGTATTTGTTTCTGGTATAGCGTTTCTTTGATTATAAGCTGGTCGTGCCATTGCCCGATAGTTTCCTGCAATTTATTATAGTATGAGAACAAAGAATTTATTTTAGTTTTTTCTTCATGAACGATCCAGTTGCTTGCATACATCCATTTCTTTATCAACTTTCTTAATTCATGCCAATCTTTTGTGGAGAGTTGCTTGTGTAATAGCTTTTCGATCTTTGCATTTAATTGAGCCACGTATTGTTCGGGTAAAATTTTATTGGTGATCTGAATATACTTATTGCAACGATCTATTACTTCCTTCAGATCGGTTTTATATGATGCAGATTGCTGATGAAATGCTGCGATCTGCATCTGCATTTTATTTTCGGAAAAATAATTTTCGGCAATATTTTTTAATTCATGTTTTTTTAGCCATTGAAGCAATAACTGATATTCTCTTATCTCTCCAGCATTTTGAAAGATAGAACCAAGCAAATGATTTATTTTCTTGAATTTTTGTTTAGGATAGATTGTTTTTAAAAATTTGATGATCGATTTTAATTTCTTCAATTCAATCCTGAAATCATGTAAAGAAGCTTCATCACCCATTAATTCAAAATCGTGCAGATGGTTGAATAATTTATTTATACGTAGTGAAAAATATCGTTGTAACGATGACTGCATGGAAGGAAAATAA
The DNA here is from genome assembly GCA_028877045.1 of Bacteroidota bacterium. GTDB lineage: Bacteria > Bacteroidota > Bacteroidia > Chitinophagales > Chitinophagaceae > CAIQDX01. The sequence goes on from JAGWPQ010000687.1 coordinate 4,105, forward strand.
TTTTAGGTAATTCACCCTATCCAAAATTACAATCTTAAAAATGCCGCAAATTAACTTTAGGTTAATTTTTGTTTTTCTGTCCAAAGGTCAGCCTCACCCCTTCTTCAAAACTAACAGGTGAATATTTTAAAATATCCATGGCTTTGCCAATCTTTAATCCCGACTTTTTTGCGCGTATCACCGGCTCGGGAAATGTTTCGGAAGTAACCTTTTCGATCAGCGATTTATCTAAGCCAACAACATTTGCAACCGTGATCGCCATTTGATATGGCGATAAAATATCTTTACCGGCCAGATGAAAAATACCCTGTGTTTTTTGGTTAATTATTTTTTCAATACCACTGCAAATATCAACTACATGCGTTGGTGTGCGTTGTTGATCGCTTACTACTTTTATTTTTTTATTCTGCTCCAAATTATTTTTTACCCAATGCAAAAAACTAGGGCGCATTCCTTCCCAAGTGGCACCATAGATAAATACAATACGAACAATGCTGTTCAATAAATTGCTTTGTGTAACGAGGGTTTCAGCCATTAATTTTGTTTCGCCATAAAAATTTAATGGTGCAGGTTTATTTTCTTCGTCATGCGGACCATCTTCTCCAAAAACAAAATCGGTTGATATATAAATGAAATGCGGAGAAAATAACTGAGAAGCTTCAATTAAATTTTTTGTTGCATCTACATTGTTCAATAAACAAGCTTCTTTATTGTTATTGCATTCATCAGGTTTGCTCATGGCTGCCGTGTGGATAATAACCGATGGCTGATATAATTGCAAACATTCTTTTACGGCGCCTTTGTTTGTAAGATCAAGTTCCGCATACTTAAATTTTTCTTTGGCTGCAATACGGCAAGCACCGCGTCCCGAAGCAATTACATTAAAATTTTTAAAAGCGAAATATTTTGTGAGATGCTGACCAAGAAACCCGTTGGCTCCGGTAATAAAAATTGTTTCCATGAAATGAATGTAAAAAATTTTTTTATCAAAATTCATTTCAGAAGTAAATGTCATTCTGATTATGTTATTGTAACTATATGTCGGAGAACAGGCTAATACCTTATTTCTTTTCTATCAGAAATTCATGATAAACTGAAAGATGCATTACAAAAGAGTTTCAAAAAGGCTGTTATTTTTTATTAAAGTTGCAACTTTTTAATTCTTTTAGTCCCAACAAAAGAAATATATTTCTGTGAACGCTTTATTTTATGCTGCGAACCAATAATTTGATATAGAATTTATAAAATCATAATATAAATTAGAGGATGGTAGTTTATTTTCATTTCCGTACTTTTGCCGCTTCAATCAATTAGGCAAATCATTAAAAAATTGATAGGAAAAATTTTGAAGAGCGATAATTTCTTTATTAGTTATGAGCAACAATCGAAAAGTTACTAAAGTTGGAGTACTTACTTCAGGAGGTGATGCACCTGGCATGAATGCCGCAATACGAGCCATTGTAAGAACCGGGATATATTATGGAATGGAAATGTATGGTATCATGCGAGGTTATGCTGGTATGGTGGAAAATGATATCATCAAGATGGATTCGCGCAGTGTGGCTAATATTATTCAACGCGGCGGGACTATTTTAAAAACTGCAAGATGTTTGGATTTCTATGAACCCGCTGGCCGTAAAAAAGCTTACGAGAACTTAAAAAAGAATGGTATAAACGGATTGGTGGTTATTGGCGGTGATGGTAGCTTTAATGGGGCACAAAAATTCAGTAACGAATATGATATTCCATGTATCGGCCTCCCGGGAACCATCGATAAAGATATTGCTGGTACCGATTTTACGATTGGTTTTGATACGGCTGTCAACACTGCGGTGCAGGCTATCGATAAGATCAGAGATACTATGGATGCGCATGATCGTTTGTTTATTGTTGAAGTGATGGGACGTGATGCAGGTTATATAGCATTGCATAGCGGTATTGCTACAGGCGCAGAAAATATTTTAATTCCTGAAAGAAAAACAACCCTCGACGAATTAGTAGCCAATCTGCTGGAAAAAGAAAAACGCAAAAAGCTGGTAAACCTGATTGTTGTTACCGAAGGTGATGAATATGGAGGTGCCAACGGTGTATCTAAAATTGTAAAAGAAAATCTACCGAATGCAGATATCCGTGTATGTATCTTAGGACATATTCAACGAGGAGGTTCTCCTTCTTGTTTAGACAGATATATAGCAAGCCGTATGGGTTATCATGCCATTGAATGTTTAATGGATGGCACTCATAATGTAATGGTAGGTATAGTAAATAATAAAATGCATTATACACCTTTGGATAATGCTGTAAAGGCGAAACAAAAAATCAGTGATGAGTGGATGAAAATAGTTAAAGTATTAGCATCTTAATTTCATAAAATAAATTTTCATTACGCTGATGATAGGTTATTTCAAATAAAATATTCTATCATCTCAGCAAAAAACATTAATCATTTACTATGTCAAAAAGTTTAGAAAAGTATCTTCATAAACAAATGGATAAAGAAGCAGGCTTAATTCATAGTTCGCATCGTACAAAAATTGTAGCCACAGTGGGTCCCGCATGCGATACCTATGAAAAATTATTAGACCTCGCAAAAGCCGGTGTTAATGTTTTTCGCTTAAATTTTTCTCATGGTTCGCATGAAGACAAAGCAAAGATCATTGCAATGCTTCGTGAAATGAACGATAAAGAACCTTTTAATATTTCCATCCTTGCCGATTTGCAGGGTCCCAAATTAAGAGTGGGAGAAATTGAAAATAATGCGCTGGAAGTTAAAGCAGGTGATATCCTCACTTTCACCAATACCAAATGTGTTGGTACTTTGGAAAAAATTTATGTTAGCTATCCAAATCTTGCCGGCGATGTTAGAGTTGGAAATATTATTATGATCGATGATGGAAAGATAGAAGTGAAAGTGGTTGATATTACTAAGGATGGCGATGTAAAAGTTGAAGTAACATTAGGCGGCATCTTATCATCAAAAAAAGGGATCAATCTTCCTGATACAAAAATTTCATTACCTGCATTAACAGAAAAAGACCTGATCGATCTTGAATTTATAATTGAACAAAAATGCGATTGGGTAGCATTGAGTTTTGTACGCAGTGTAAAAGATATTGTTATCCTGCGCAGCAAATTGCAGGAGAAAAAAAGCAAGACAAAGATCATTGCTAAAATAGAAAAGCCCGAAGCATTGGTTAATATTCGTGATATCATTGTGGAAAGCGATGCCATCATGATTGCACGTGGTGATCTGGGTGTTGAATTACCGATTGAACAGGTTCCGTTGATCCAGAGAGAATTGATCAGAAAATGTATCCATCGCGGTAAACCTGTGATTGTGGCCACACAAATGATGGAAAGCATGATAGATCGTGTTAAACCAAACCGTAGCGAAATTACCGATGTGGCCAATGCAGTGTTAGAAGGTGCTGATGCTGTAATGCTTAGCGGCGAAACTGCTACCGGTGCACATCCTGCTTTGGTTGTAGAAACCATGTGTAAAATCATTCGTCAGGTTGAAGCAACGGAGTATCGTTATAATCGCGAAGAAGATCTGAGACCGCAACCACACTCTCCGTCTTTTTTAAGCGATGCTGCCTGTTATAATGCCTGTAAGATCGCAAAAGATGTTGACGCAAATGCATTAGTCGGCATGACACAAAGCGGTTATACTGCTTTTACATTAAGTAGCTATCGACCAAAATCACCCCTATTTATTTTTACTAAAGAAAAATTTTTAGTGAATCAATTAAGTTTAAGCTGGGGCGTTCGTGCATTTTATTATGACGAAGAAAATAGTTTGGATGATATTATTTTCGATCAGATAAATATTTTAAAAGAAAGAGGATATTTAACCGAAGGCGATGTTGTCGTTAATACATGCAGCACTCCTGTTCACCTGCATTTGCCAACAAACATGATCAAGATTACAAAAGTTGAATAAACTAATTTTTTTACTCAAACGGTTACCTAAAAAGATTCTTCAAAACTGGAGAATCTTTTTTATTTTTACGACTTCAATCTGATGTTCTTTTTATCTCAGTAATGTTTGGCTTTGCCTCTAATCATTTCTTTGAGTCCTATTTATTTTAAATTGTAATAATGTACATTAATAAAATTTAAACATGCAGTATTCTGCAATAAATTTATCTTTATGCCGCAAAAAGAAGCAAATATGACGCATCAAAAATTCAATATTGACCTCACAGACAGTTTTGAAAAAATTCCGGTTAAAATATTCCCTGATACAAAAACAGGTTCTGCATTTGTTGCACAGGAAGTAGCCAATCTTATCAGAGAAAAAACTAAAAAAGGCGAAGATTGTGTATTGGGTTTGGCAACAGGTTCCACTCCTATCAGTTTATATGCTGA
>JAGWPQ010000688.1 GCA_028877045.1 Bacteroidota bacterium
TCAAAGAAGTTGGCCTAAAACATGATTTATAAGCAAGAATATCATAAGGTCAAACTTGGAGATTCGGACAAAAACCTGGTAAAACGCAGTTTTCTGGATGATCAGAATGTACCAGTGCATTCAGAGCAGTCCAAAATAGCAAAGTGCATTCAAATTTCGTCAAAATCCGTTGAAATTTGTTGAAGATCGAATTGATGATAATTATCCATCATGTTAATTAACACGTCTTTTAAAGCTACAATATTTTCGCTTTCAACAAGTAATCCATTGGTATTGTTGATTGATTCTGAAACACCACCAACATTCGATGAAACAACAGGCAATCCGCAACACAAGGCTTCAATAATGACACAGGGAAAATTTTCGTGGCGACTGAACAAAACCAAGGCCGATGAAGCCTGCATTTGTTTGGCAACATCTTCGTGCTGCAATTCGCCAACAAATTTTATTTTGTTTGATAAACTTGTTTCGAAAACCTGATCAAATAATTTTGGGGATGCATTTCCAACAATGATCAATTCCCAATCCTGCCTGATTTGATTTAATGATTTAAACGCCTCGATGATTCCTTCAACATTTTTTAATTGATACAAAGATGAAACATGCAACCACCTGAAAACTTTTTTTCCAGTTTTGGGTTGATGATAAAAACGTGAAGTATCCACAATATTATGAATGATTTCAGTTTGGTTTAAACTGAAAAGTTCCTGCACTTTTTTCCCGATAGCCGCAGAGACATTGGTAACAGCCGCAGCTTTTTGAAAAACCTTTTTCGTGTTTGATCTGAAAAAATAACTTCTTTTAAAAAAATTATCTACTGCAATTCTATCATACATCGAAGAATGTTCAGAAACGATAAAAGGTATTTTCCATCGGTCTGAAAATTCAATTGCGAGAATTCCGGCTTTCATCGGTACATGAACATGAATGAGATCGGGCTTGCCATATTGCCTGCTATATTTGTTTAACACCGTTCGGTAATAAGAAATAAAATAAATGTTATACCGAATTTTATCAAGCCAACTCCATCCCCATTTTTTAAAAGAGAAACTATAAATAAATTCACGCAGATTGTCTTTTTTAGAAAAAACAGAATCATCTTCGGTATTGATATTTTTTCCAACCTGCACAACATGGATCAGATCAATTGGGATAATTTTAGATACAGCTATAGCATGACGCTGAATAAAATCACCGTTTGCAGGTTCATACGAATCCGGGTACCAGCTTGCCAGCCAAAGTATCTTCATCAATACATCATTTATTAAATAACATTTGTTTCAGCCATATCCAATCACTCATTTTCCATTGCCATAATTTTATAAATTCTATTTTATTTGTTTTGATAAAATGATAAAATGAATAACTAAAATTAACCGCATAACCAATACTACTGACCATTGCCGCTATTTCGATGCTGTAAAATTTTAATAATAAAAGATTGCCCGAAACAACAACTATCAAAGCATACACCGCTCCTTTTAAATTAAGTTTTACATTTCCTTTGCCTGCAAAATAGGCCGACAATAAACTCAACACAGATAAACATAAAATTCCCGGAAGCAATATCAGCAAAGGCAAATGCATTTTATCGAAACTTTGCCCGAATATTGAAACGAAGATCCATTTTCCTGTAATCAAAACAAGAACGATCAACACAATAAAAATCTGCATGAAGAGCCGGAAGAGTTTTATAATCGTATTGCTTACATCCAAATGCAATTTGCCGCTGGCTGTTTGAGGAAACATAGCAGCAGCAATAACTTGCGGGATCACAAAAATCAATTGTCCGATCTTGGAAGCCTGGATATAATTACCCAAATCGACTGCAGAACAATTATACTTTACAAACCAATAATCGATGCGGTACACCAGAAAAAATACAACATTGGCAAATAATGCCACTACAGAATATTTAAAAAGAATTTTCAGTTCATGGTTATTCATGAAATCGGATAAAACAGAAATCTTATTCTTAATAAAATAAGTGCCGGCAATCACTATTCCGCTGATCAGCATAAAAACGAAAAATGAATCTGTGATCTCCGATGAAGAATAATCATTTATTTTTTCTTCAAAAAGAATGATGATAAAAATTATATTCATCACTCCCGATAAAAAGTTTGGCAGGAAGAAATTCTGCTGTGATTGAAATAATGCCGTATAAAAATTAGTCAATAAAACACCGGCAACAAAAAAAACAGCGTAACGGCAGTATGTGAACTGATCGATCGACAAATTATTTTCGAAATACAAAAACCAAAAACGAAAGAATAATATCAGCACAACAGAGATCATCACGATCCACAGCAGGGCAAAACCCCCAAGTTTATTGGGTTTGATGAGATTGCCCGATGCAAAATAAATCAAACCACTTTCCATGCTTACACTTGCGATCAATAAGATCAGCGAAAAAAAATTGGCGAGGTAATAAACAAAGCCAATGCCTTCGGCCAACAAAAAACGCGACAAAACAATATTCAGCAATAACGATGTTGCAAAATAAAATCCTCGCCAGACAAGGCTTTGCTGTAATGATTTATCGAAAGACATTAAAATTTATTATTTGCTAAAGTACGATAATGTAATTACTGTATTTTTGAAACTAACAAATGACAATGGCAATACTTAGAAAATTTAATCGCAAAGCGAAAGTTGACAACGAGTCGGGCTTAAGTACCAACAGTGCATTAAGCGGCGGCCGCTTCTTCAATAAAAATGGCAATCCCAATATGGATGTAAGGGGGATGCATTTTTTTGAACGGTTAAATATTTATCATGCTTTACTTTCAATGTCAAGATTGAAATTTCTTCTTGTCATCGTTTGTTTTTTTATCGGTATCAATTTGTTTTTTGCATCGATCTATTTGTTGATTGGGATTGATCACCTGAATGGGATGATTGCTTCCAACAATGCAGAAAAATTTGGTGAAGCTTTTTTCTTCAGCGCACAAACTTTTACAACAGTTGGTTATGGAAGAATCAGTCCGATTGGTTTTGCAGCAAGCTTTGCAGCGGCACTCGAAGCCTTATGCGGCTTATTAAGTTTCGCATTGGCAACGGGATTATTGTATGGAAGGTTTGCAAGACCCAGAGCATACATCCGTTACAGTAAGAATGCCTTGTTTGCACCGTTCCGCGATGGCGTTGCTTTAATGTTTCGGATGGTTCCCTACACAAAAAACTTTTTAGTGAATGTTGAAGTGAAAGTTTCTGTTGCCATGCGGGTTATGGACGATGATGTTTTAAAAACAAAATTTTTCAATATACCGTTAGACATTGCAAAAGCAACCACAATGGTTTCTAACTGGACATTGGTACACATCATTAACGAAGAAAGCCCGTTGTTTGGATTGAGTAAAGAAGATATTAAAAATGCTCAAACAGAACTATTGATCTTTGTTCATGGTTTCGACGAAAGCTTCTCAAACACAGTAATATCAAGAACTTCCTACTCGTTCGACGACTTTGTGTATGGTGCTAAATTTGTTCCGATGTTTCATCCGAATGCAGATAATACATCGACGATTTTGCACTTGGATAAATTAGATGAATATGCTGAAGTTGAATTGCCCGTTCAATTTTAATCACTCCCAGAATTTTATCGGATACTGCGCACAATTATTATTTAGTTCATTCTCGAAGGCAACACCTAATTCCTGCATTTCATCAGGACTTATGGTTGATTGAATTAACGGAAATAATTCTCGTTCCTCGAACCTGATATGTTTATCAATCAATAATTGCAATTGATCGAAGATGGAATATTCAACTAAAACTTCAGGGTTTTGAAAAAATTTCCTGATGTATAAATGCTCATCCAGCATCCTGCTTATCCCTTCACGCAACAAATCGTACGAAGAAAATTTTGCAAGGTTTATTTCTTCAATTTCAAAATGATGTTGCAGATCATTCTCCCAGAAATACATGCAGAAATCTTTCATTAAAATTTTATCAGCATGTTTTTTTATTCCCTTCTCAATAAAAAAACAGAATAACAAACCGTTATGATGTTGTCTCGATAACGGTTGTAGTTCTATCGTCCTTTTAATCGGCGGCATTATTTCAAAGCATTAATAATTGCAACAAATTCGGCAGCAACTAATGATGCACCACCAACTAATCCGCCATCAACATCGGGTTGACTAAATAATTCTTTTGCATTATTTGCTTTCACACTTCCGCCATATAAAATAGAAATATTTTCAGCAACAGTAGCTCCGTATTTGGCAGCAAACTGGCTTCTGATAAACGCATGGATCTCTTGTGCCTGCTGGCTTGTAGCGGTTTTGCCGGTACCGATTGCCCAAATAGGTTCGTATGCAATCACTACTTTTTGAATTTGTTCGGCCGATAAATGAAACAAAGATTCTTCCAATTGTTTTGCAACAAATTCGTTTTGTGTATTTGCTTCTCTAACGCTCAACGCTTCACCACAACAGAAGATCGGAGTAATATCATTTTCCAAACAAATATTTACTTTCTCTGCCAAAAATTGATTGCTTTCGTTAAAATATTCACGGCGTTCGCTATGCCCTAAAACCACATATTTAATTCCAACCGACTGCAACATTTCAACACTTGTTTCACCGGTATAAGCGCCATTTTTTTTGCTGTAACAATTTTGTGCAGCAATAAAAACATTTTTATAACCACCCATTTTTTGTTGCGCCATTGCCAGGTATGGGAACGGCACAGCAAAGATCGCTTGTTGATCTTCATTTAAAGAATGCGGTAACGCAATAATTTCATTCAATAATTCTTCACCTTTTTGCAAGGTTAAATTCATCTTCCAGTTTGCCGCAGCAATTTGTTTTCTCATTGATTTTTATTTTTTATTGATCTAACTTTTTAATTTCTATTTGGCTGTTGTTGCATCGCACACTTCAACTGCAACAAGTTAATTCAGCACTCTTTTAAGAATTATTATTACCGGTCTTGAAGTATAATTATACATGTATGTATTTGTTATACTAACTGCTTCCCAACCTTCTCTGCCTTCATCATTTAGTTGTTCCGTTAATTTCTGGCAATCAATTTTACCACCAAAAAAACCTTTGGTAGGTGCTTCGATTACTTTGTATTCAAATTTTTTCATACCAATTATTCGTTATCAAAAATATATCTCAACACTAATTTTTCAGCTTCAGTAATTTCTTTGTGCTTCATCTTTTTCCAGTTATTGATATCATCCATTGCTTTATCAAAATCATATATCTGATCAGGCCCCCATGTAAAATTTCGGATCACTTTATGCAACAAACCCGCACCATAAACATTGGCACATACACCAATCACCGATCCGGTGTTAATGCACGAATTAATGGCCACTCTCGAATAATCGCCCATGATCACACCGCATTTATTTCCTGCACTTATAAATTCTTTTGAATAATGATCCCACAACTTTACATCACCGCCGGTATTTTTTACATTGCTGTTACTTGTTCCAGCGCCTAAGTTGCACCACTCGCCAATAACACTATCGCCCAAATAACCATCGTGCGCTTTGTTGCTGTGA
>JAGWPQ010000689.1 GCA_028877045.1 Bacteroidota bacterium
AATGAATTGGTGCCACGCAAAATTTCGTCGAGCAAAATAAAAACCTGTTCGTGATTATTTACAGCTTGAATGATTGTTTCTAATTTTTTTAATTCGGCATAAAAAGTAGAAGTGCTTTCGGCCAGATTATCGGCAATGCGCATGCTGCTCATTAATTTTACCGGCGATATTTTAAAATGCGTTGCACAAACCGGAGCGCCTATCAAGGCCAACACAATATTTACCCCAACACTTCGCAGAAATGTACTTTTTCCACCCATGTTAGAACCGGTTATTAAACTTATTTTTCCAATACCTTCAATCGAATAATCGTTTTCAACACGTTTCTCTTTTGCAATCAATGGGTGCCCGACATTCATTGCATTGAGTGTAAAATGTTCCACTGCAATTTCAGGAAAAATAAAACCGGGTTGGTTAAATGCAAGCGTAGCAAGGCTTACGCTTAATTCCATTTGGGCAATGGCATTGAACCATTTGTTTGTTTTGATGCCATTTTCCTTCTCCCATTTATTTAAAGCAAGTATTTGCCAGAGATCCCACAATAAAAAAGTGTTGAGGAAAAAAAACAACAATACATTCAATCTGACATCCAAACTATCTAATATTTTTTTTAATTGAAGAATGGCAATCGATGCATTTTTGTTTTCGTTTGCTTTTAAATCATTTTTTAGTTGAACGATTTTTTTTGAGGCAAATATTTCCTGCTCCAGCCAATTTAATTGATTGTACAGCGTTTCAACTTCAGCAACAATTTTAGATAAGTGCATCCATACTGCTGTACATTTTTTGCTGATATTAAAAGCAAACAAAAAATACAGTAAAACTAAAATGCCAAAAATGGTTTCGCTGATATTACCATTGATGTATAAAACAACCGATGACAATGTTATGATCGGGAAAATAATTTTTATCCATTGCCAATATGCGGCTGTATAAACCGGGTTCTCTTGTAACCAATCTTCAATTTTTTGCTGCGATGATTTTGTAACCGGGTTGGCAATTCCGTGCGAAATAAATTGTTGGTTCCAATTAATTTTTGAGGATAGTTCTTTTACGGCTTCTTGTTGTAATTCAATATCGGCTTTTGTTTGCGGTGATAATAATTGAAAGGCCAGTAATTGTTTTCCCTGCTCGCTACTGCAACGATTGAGGTATTGATAAATGGATGCATCGCCAAAAATATCGAGATCATGGGCATAGTTGTGGTGTTGCGGCTCGAACTGTTTCCCGGTTTCTTTAAAACTAAAATTGTTGTTGATGATTTTAATTTCGTCTTCATTTATTTTAATTAACTGTAGGGTGTTTTCTATGACCGATTTGTTTTTCAGGTCAGCACTTACGGCAATTAAAAACAATGCAATGCCAATAACAATAATTAAAATAATAAAAGGCCATGTATTATTTCGGAAGAGGTAAATCAACAAAATCGTGAGCACTGCGATCAATGATCTTAACCATGCAATTTTTTTTCTTTTATTGTTCAAAATATTTAACCGGTCATTAAGTTCCTGAATCCCGGCGGTATAAAATTGCAGCGGAGAAATGTTATTGTTCATATAAATTAATGAGCAGCAAACTTAGCATTAAAGTTAAAGCGCAAATAAATCGGTAACTTTGTATTTTATATGTTGCTGTTGCTGAATTGAGAACCGAACGTTGAAGAGTGCGACGCAACAGCAGCTAAATAGAATTACAAAAGTTTAGTACATAAAAAAGTTCTTTGATAAAAAATCGTAAATCTAAAATCATAAATCATAAATTCTTTGGGCCTGTATTGGTTTTGACAGCATAGGTTGCGGTAAGTATAAGCATGCAGTGCGTTGGATAATTAGCACTTTAATCTGAATATTCAAAACTCAAATGGCAATACACAGTATGCCATGGCTGCCTAATCAGTGATTAGTTAGTCATTCGGGCCGCCGAACAGGTTTACCTGTTGCCAGGTTCCGCCGCCGACTTAAAACAAACACAGGTTGCTGCAACAGAAGGCTGTGACTGTTGCTTAAGAACATTCAGCTAAGTATTAAATTGGTTTGTTCGTTTCCGGTTTAGTGCCGACAATTAATAATGAAATAAGCATGTAGAAAACTTATGGTAATTGTGTTTGGACAGCGGTTCGAGTCCGCTCAGGTCCACAAAAAAGCTACTCATTTTTTTTGAGTGGCTTTTTTATTTTTTTATAACGAACAACAGAATAAGAATTAAACACCTGTTGCGTCGCACTCTTCAACGTTTGATTCTTTATTCAGCAAAAACTACTTTTATTTGTGTACTCATCAATGTTATTTTCTTCTTCAAAGAGCTTGTAAAAACTTATCTTTCCGTAGAAATTTTTATTAGCCATGACTGCAGTAAACGTTCAAGAATTAGTTCATCAATTTAATTTGCAACCTCATCCAGAAGGAGGATTTTATAAAGAAACATATCGTTCGCCCGAAATCATTCCGCAACAATTTTTATCAAAACAATTTAAGGGCGACAGGGCCTATTCAACCGCCATTTATTTTTTATTGGAGCCGGGAAATTTTTCTGCATTTCACCGCATAGAAAGCGATGAAGTTTGGCATTTTTATGCCGGACAAACTTTGTTGATACACATCATTCATCTCAATGGTAAATTAGAAACAATTAAATTAGGTAATGATTTTTCGAATGGAGAACAATTTCAGTTTGCAGTTCCCGCACGTTGCTGGTTTGCTTCCGAACCCGCGCCACACAGTAGTTTCAGCTTTGTTGGGTGTACCGTTGCGCCGGGATTTGATTTCGATGATTTTGAATTGGCAAAAGCCGAAGAATTAACCAAACAATTTCCGCAGCACGAAGAATTAATTAAAAGATTGTGTAGGGGGTGAGGTTTATTGGTTGATTAGTTTATTGGTTTACTGGTGCGAAGTTTTTTATTTCACGAATTTCCGCGAATTACACGAATTAGCTGTTTCTATTTTTATCTGCTAATAAAATTTAGAAAGAAAGTATTATCAACGATTTAGTTTTTCTTTTTTTAGTTTTTAGTTTTCCCTTTTTAGATTTTAATTCCATGATAATGCAAATGCAAAACTGCATAA
>JAGWPQ010000690.1 GCA_028877045.1 Bacteroidota bacterium
AAAAACTAAAAACTAAATCGTTGATTTTTATAGTTGCCTTCTATATTTAAAATCGAAAAAATAAATTATTTAATCATCCAGCTTTCTGAGTATGGAAGCAAAAATTAAAACTAATTGATTTCCTTCTGAAATTAACTCAAGCCTTTTTATTTCTGCATCTCCACTTTCATTGACTAACAAATGTTTTAACCAGTAAGCAGATTCTTTTGCTTCTTTTTTGCTGATGCGAATTTTCATTTTCTTATCCTTGTTTCCCAGTCCATCATTCGCTTCAATATAATTTGCGCCAACTGAACCTGCTGCTCTTATTAATTGTTTGATGTACTCGTTATTGATCACATCTTTCTTTATCGAAAAACAAAAATCTCTGACTGCTAAAGAAAATTTTTCTGTTCTTTCTTCCAAATCTGAATACTTATTATTCATCAGGAAAATGATTGGTGAACGTTTTAGTTTTTCTTTTTTCAGTTTTTAGTTTTTGCTATAATTATTTTTTCTTCTTAAACATTTCCAGCATCCTGTCGGTAACAACAAAACCACCCACCACATTTAATGTTCCCAGTACAACAGCCAAGAAACCTAATACCAGTGCCAGATAATTATCATCACTGGCGTTGCCCATAACAATGATGGCACCAATAATTACCACACCATGAATGGCATTGGCACCACTCATTAACGGTGTGTGCAACACGCTGGGCACACGACCAATCACTTCGATACCGAGAAAAACCATCAGTATCACGATGTAGATCATCTGCTGATTTTCGGTAATTAGTTTTAAGATATTTTCCATTACTATTTTTAATTTGAAATTTTTAATTTGAAATTTTTCGCACCAATAAACAAATAAACTATTAAACTAATTAACCAATAAACCCTTCACCCTGTCATTCACCAATTCGCCATTATAAGTTATACAACAACCTTTAACAATATCATCATCAAAATTTAAATTGATCGTTCCTTCTTTCGTGATGATGAGTTGCAAAAAGTTGAGTACATTTTTACCATACATTTTACTTGCATCGAAAGGCATTCCGCCCGGCAAATTACTGTTACCTAAGATTGTTACACCGTTCGCCGTAACAATAGTTTCATTGTTTTTTGTAAGTGGCGTATTGCCGCCTGTTGCAGCAGCAAGATCAATAATGACACTGCCATTTTTTAACGAACCGATCATTGCTTCGGTTAATAATATCGGTGCTTTCTTTCCCGGAATCTGGGCAGTGGTAATTATTATGTCTGCTTTGGCAACAGCTTCTGCAATGCGTGCCTGTTGTTTTTGTTTATACTCTTCTGTTTGTTCAACCGCATAACCACCGGCTTTGCTTGCATCAGCGGCGCCTTCCACTTCAACAAACTTTGCACCGAGGCTCATTACTTCTTCTTTCACAGCAGGACGCGTATCAAACACTTCGATCACTGCACCCAAACGTTTTGCAGTTGCAATGGCTTGCAATCCTGCAACACCGGCTCCAAGAATTAAAACTTTTGCAGGCGGAATACTTCCGGCAGCCGTCATGAACATGGGAAAATATCTTGGAAATAAAGTTGATGCCAACAACACAGCACGATAACCGGCAATGTTTGCCTGACTGCTTAACACATCCATGCTTTGTGCACGTGTGGTACGCGGAATGGTATCGAGACTGAATGTTGAAATATTTTTTGAAGCCCATTCTTTCATCGTTACAAAATTGTACAACGGTTGATACACACCGATCAATACGGCATTATTTTTCAGCGATGCGATATCATTTTGCGGCAATGTGTTGATTGTTATTAATTGTGGGGCAAGGCTCTTGCGCAGCAGGTCCAGATCGTAAACCAGCGCCGGCCCAAGTGCGGCTTCGGCCCGTGCCCGGGCGCCGGCATCGGAGCCGGCGAGGCGCTTCAACAGGTCTGAAACATGCCGCGCGCCTTTGGCCACGGTACCGTCTTTATTAGCTGCAGCCCTGGAAAGGTCTTCGGCGGCAGCTTCAATCGCAGCTACATTCTCTCGGTCGTTCGGGGCAG
>JAGWPQ010000691.1 GCA_028877045.1 Bacteroidota bacterium
GGTTTGGACAGCATTCGCGTTAGCACCAATTCGGCACGGAAAAATATTTATACCAATTATTACCGTCCCAATAATTATCAGTTCGAGGATATTGTAGAAAGCTTGAAAATTGTTCGCAGTCATGGTAAATGGGCCAGTATAAATTATTTTGTTTTTCCGGGAATGACGGATAGTGTGGAAGAATATGAAGCTTTGAGAAGATTAATTATTGATACCGATCTGAGCATGATCCAATGGCGAAATTTCAATATCGATCCCGATTGGTATTTGAAACAAATTGCTGTTACCGAAACAGGAGAAATGATGGGTGTAAAACAATTGCAGGAATTAATTCATGAAGAATTTCCGCAGGTTCATTTTGGTTATTTTAATCCGCCGATGGAACGCATCAAAGGAAATTATGAAATTGATTTTGCACATTGATCCAATTAATTAAATGAATTCATCTCCTAATAAAAATTTATTTATTGGTTTTGTGTTTGCCATGATCACGATCATCATCTGGTCGGGCAATTATGTAGTGGCAAGAGGAATTGCCAATCAAATTCCACCCATCAGTCTTGCATTTTTTCGCTGGAGCACGGCTTCTGTTTTTATTGCATTGATCGGCTGGAAAAAATTCATCGGACAAAAAAATATTTTACTGCAACATAAATGGTATTTGTTTTTTACTGCGTTAACGGGTGTAACCATTTTCAATACTTTGATTTATGTGGCCGGTCATTTTACTGCTGCCATTAATCTCGTTTTAATCGCAACAACGGCGGCGCCTATTTTTATTACTATTTTTTCAGCTATCTTTTTAAAAGAACGGATCAACAATTTTCGGTTAACAGGAATTGTTTTATGTTTTGCAGGAGTCTTATTGTTACTCTCACAAGGAAGCTGGCAAAAGCTGATGCAGCTTAAGTTTGGAAAAGGCGATCTGTGGATATTGGCAAGTGCATTTATATTTTCTATTTACAGCGTTTTAGTAAAAAAGAAACCGGCAACCATTGCCCCCATGAGCTTTTTGGTCACGATATTTATTTTCGGCACATTAATGTTGCTTCCATTTTATGTCATAGAAACACAGATAACGCAACCTTTGCATTGGACGAATGGAATGTTACTGACAATTTTATATTTAGGTATCGGAAATTCTGTGATCGGTTTTTTATGCTGGAATGCATCCATTGCCAGAATTGGCCCTGCCAGAACTTCTTTGTTCAGTAATTTAATGCCTGTGTTCAGCACTATTGAAGCAGTATTATTTTTAAATGAAAAATTTACGAGCGTTCATTTAATCAGCGGTATTGTTGTACTTACCGGATTGATCATTGCAAATCTTAAACATTAATTTCATTGGATATCACTACCATCATAATACTTTGTATCGCAGCCTTTGCTGCCGGTTTGGTTGATGCTGTGGTTGGCGGCGGCGGATTGATACAATTGCCTGTGGCGTTGGTGTTGCTTCCATCCTACCCTGTTGCAACCGTCATTGGTTCATTAAAATTTCCATCCTTCAGTGGAACAGCTTCGGCTGTTTATCAATACATCAAAAAAGTAAAATTAGATTGGAAATTATTAGCGATGATGATGTTGATCGCTTTCTGTGCAGCTTATGCAGGTTCGCAATTATTAACGATGGTTCACAACGATTTTATGAAACCCATTTTATTAATTGTGCTGATCGGCGTTGCCATTTATACTTACTCGAAAAAAAATTTTGGACAGCATACAGTTAAAGATCATTCTTCTGCAAAGCAAATTATTTATTCCATTTTAATTAGTGCCGTGATTGGTTTTTATGATGGATTCATTGGCCCCGGTTCAGGAAGTTTTTTAATCCTCGCTTTCATCACTTTAATGGGATTTGATTTTTTGCACGCATCAGCCAATGCTAAAATGATAAACCTTGCAACCAATACCGGCTCTATTATTTTATTTATGCTGAAAGGTTCCATCATCTGGAGCATTGCCCTGCCAATGGCTGCCAGCAATGCTTTGGGCGGAATGATCGGCGCAAGACTGGCCATCAAAAAAGGGAATCAATTTATCCGCATTTTCTTTTTAATAGTTATCATCGGCACATTGATCCGTTTTGCGTACGATGTTTTTTTGAAGAGATGATCGTATAATAAAAAAGCAACTCAAAAATGAATTGCTTTTTTAAAAGTGCCCAAGACCGGATTCGAACCAGCACGTCCTTGCGAACGCTGCCACCTGAAGGCAGTGCGTCTACCAATTTCGCCACTTGGGCAAATAAAAGTTAAAAGGTTTAAGAAGTTTAAAAAGTTCAATAAGTTTAAAACGTTATTGCAAATAGAACTAACATTTTAAACTTCTTAAACATCCTGAACCTTTTGAACTTCATTCTTGCAAATATAATCGGCAATTACACAACTAGCAAACTGCATCCGCGAATATCGCTGTTATCTAATCGTCCAAATACTTCAAAACTGCCATCTTCATACACCATTCCAACATCATCGGTCGCAATAAAAATGCAACTGTAGATATTTGCCAGATCGATCACATTCAACACACCTCGCCCCGAAACGCTTACCCGCAAAGGATCTTCTTCATCCCTCACCAATACTTTCATCCATGGCGGGCAAACAAATATCCCATCACCTTTCGAGTAGGCCTGCGATAATAATTCGGTCATCCCATATTCCGAATGAATATTTTTTACAGCAAATTTTTGTTTTAGATGATCGTGTATCTCAAATCTTGTTAATTCTTTTCTTCTTCCTTTCATACCACCTGTTTCCATGATGGTGGTATGATTCAATTGCATCGGGTGTGTATCGGCAAAATCGAGCAAGGCAAAAGTTACCCCGATAAGTAAAGTTTTTTGTTGCTGCATTTCTAATCGTTGCAATGTTGATTGCAGTTTATCGAAATCATATAAATAAAAATCGCTGTCGGCATGACCGCTCATCTTAATTAATTCATCCACCATCATCACCAGCGAAGAATTATTTCTTTCGAGATAAGAAGGCAATAAACCGATCACACACCAATCTTTAATATCGCCGTAAAATAATTCGAAAGCTTTACTGAAACTTTGTTTGTATAAATTAATATCCTTCACCAAATGCCTGCTGTTAATGGTTTGTGTGGTGCCGCTGCTCTCAAATATTTGCTGCGGCTGAAACAGCGTTGTGGTTATTTGATGGCTCTTAAAAAACGAGATCGGAAGAAACGGAAAATCGGTTAACAGTTGACGGTTGACGGTTGACGTTAAGTCGCACCAATTTTTATATACAGCATTATGCTGATATTGAAATTGAAAAATTTCTGTTGCCTGCTGCAGAAATTTTTCATCATTAATTGAAAAAATATTGTTAACAAGTGGTGGTTGCACAGTTATGGGTTGAAATGATTTAACTACATTTGAAATGAATATAAAAGTATGAAGGCAAAAATATTGATACTATTTGTTATTGCTATCATAACAAATTCCTGCAATAAAGGATTATACACCGATAAACCGCAATTATTTTTTAAAAGCGTTAATACAACTGTATTAAATCCAAGCCAAACTTTATCGTTCAGCATTGAATTTACTGATGCGCAGGGCGATGTACAGGATTCTTTATGGATACAGAAAGTA
>JAGWPQ010000692.1 GCA_028877045.1 Bacteroidota bacterium
AGTCTTGGTTTAAAACAATTAACACCACATCCTTGGGATGTGTTGCCTGAAGGTTTGGCCGAAGGAACTGTTGTGAAAGGTAAAGTAGTGAACATTGAAGATTACGGTGCTTTCTTGGAAATTCAACCTGGTGTTGAAGGCTTGGTTCACGTAAGTGAAATTACATGGGCTAATACACCAATCAATGCAAAAGAATTCTTCAAATTAAATGATGAATATTCTGCAAAGGTTGTAACACTTGATAAAGATGCACGCAAGATGAGTTTGTCTATCAAACAAATGACAGACGATCCTTGGAGCACGATCGAATCAAGATTTGCAGAAAAGAGCAAACACAAAGGATTGGTGAAGAACATCACTCCGTACGGTGTGTTTGTTGAATTAGAACCAGGTATTGGCGGAATGATCCACATCAGCGATTTAAGCTGGTTAAAACGTTTCAATCACCCAAGCGATTATGTGAAAGTTGGTGAACATATCGACATCATTATTCTTGGCATTGATAAAGAAAATCGCAAATTGCAATTAGGTCATAAACAATTGGAAGAAGATCCTTGGAATGCATTGGAAGATACATTTGCTATCGGTTCAATACATGAAGGAACTGTAACTCG
Organism: Bacteroidota bacterium; assembly: GCA_028877045.1. Taxonomy (GTDB): domain Bacteria; phylum Bacteroidota; class Bacteroidia; order Chitinophagales; family Chitinophagaceae; genus CAIQDX01. Next base: position 615 of record JAGWPQ010000692.1, read on the forward strand.
TAAAGATGATAAAGGTGCGTTGGTTCAATTGCAATATGGCTTGGAAGGATTTGCTCCTAACCGTCACTTGAATAAAGCTGATGGCAAACAAGTTCAGGCTGATGAAACTGCACAATTTGTTGTGATCGAATTCGACCGCAACGAAAAAAGAATTGTGCTGAGTCATGCAAGAATTTGGGAACAAGCCGTTGCTGAAGAAAAAGAAGCTGTGAAGAAAGAAGCAAGAGCCGAAGCCGATAAAACTAAAAAAGCAGTAAAGAATATCCAGTCAAAAGTTGAAAAAGCAACTTTGGGCGACTTAGGCGCTTTGGCCGATATTCGTGCTAAATTAGAAGGCAAAGAAGACGAAGCTAAATAAGCCGGTCTTTTTAAAATATAAAAGCCATTCCATTCATTTGGAATGGCTTTTTTGTTCCCAATCTTCTTTATTTCAGGCATCACTTTAAATAAATTGGCGATGATATTTGGAAATTCAGGCAGAAGCTCTATTTTTGCACCCCATTAATCACCTAAAGGAGGTATTTAAATTATGCTTATTATTGATTCAAAAGATTGCGAAAACATCGACAAAGCGCTGAAGAAGTACAAAAAGAAGTTTGAAAAAAGTAAAACTTTATTGCAGTTAAGAGAGCGCCAGACATTCACCAAACCATCGGTTGTTCGCCGTGGACAGGTGTTGAAAGCAATCTACAAGCAGCAATTGGCAAGTGGAAAAATAGAAGGTTAATCATCTTTTATACCCAATCATATTTCAGTAGCCTTGAGTGAATAACTTTAGGCTACTTTTTTATGTTGGTACATGAAGCATATCCGCAGGTAAAAACATTTCTCGATTATCTTAAATTCGAAAAAAGATATTCGCAGCACACTATTATTTCTTATCAAAACGATCTCGAACAATTCTTTTCTTTTTTGATCAGTCAGTTCGATGCGCCATCTCTCGAAAAAATAACATCATCATTGGTACGCAGCTGGCTGGCAGAATTAAAGGGTGATGACATCACTGCAAAAAGCATCAACCGGAAAATATCCTCATTAAAATCTTTCTTCAAACATCAATTGAAGAATAATGTAATCGAACAAACACCAATGGCCATCATTGTTTCGCCCAAGATCAGTAAACGATTGCCATCTTTTGTTGAAGAAAAAAATATAGAAACATTATTCAATCACGTTACATTCAGCGATGATTGGAAAGGAAGAACCGAACGTTTGGTGCTTCAGTTATTTTACAGTACCGGTATGCGTTTGAGCGAATTGATCAATTTAAAAGAATCGCAGATCGATGTTTCCAATCAACAAATAAAAGTAGTTGGTAAAGGAAATAAGGAACGCATCATTCCTGTTGCAAAAGAATTAATCAACGACTTGCAATCATACATTGCCGATAAACAAACAACATTTAAAGTTCAGATACCTAATGTTTTGGTGAATGAAAAAGGAAAACAGTTGCAACCACGCATGGTATATGGTTTTGTAAAACAATATTTATCGTTGGTAACAACTATTCAAAAGAAAAGTCCGCATATACTTCGCCACAGTTTTGCCACGCATTTAATGAATAATGGGGCAGATTTGAATGCAGTAAAGGAATTGTTGGGGCACAGCAGTCTTGCTGCCACACAGGTTTACACGCATAACACGATCGAAAAATTAAAAGAGGTTTTTAAAAAGGCACATCCAAAAGCGTAGTATTTTTTTTGTTGCCGGCTGCAGATCTTTGTGGCATCACCTGTTGCGTCGCACCCTTGTACAGCAGTAACTTCAGGTATCTTTTTGCAGATATTAATTTTAACTTTTATCAATCGTAAAAGCATCCAAGATTTTAAAATGTTAATCTGAAAAATATTTCCTAAAAAAGCAAATTGATTATGTTTTTTTCAATTCGAATAGATTAAATTTATATCAGCAAATAACTTAGACGGTCGAAAGTTATCTGAAGTTCTTTTAAATATTATTTTTTCACTTTTAAAATGCGAGTTGTTATGAACGTTAACATTCAAACTGTGCACTTTGATGCAGATTTAAAGTTGGTAGATTATGTATCCCGCAAAGCTGAAAAATTAAACACATTCCACGACAGGATCCTGAAGGTCGATGTGTTTTTGAAGTTGGACAACGTGATGCATAATATAAAAGACAAGATAGTTGAGATTAGGGTACACGTTCCGAGACATGATTTTTTTGTAAAAGCGTCGTCAAAGTCTTTTGAAGAGTCATTTGATACAGCATTAGAATCTATCGTAACACAAATAAAACGCAAGAAAGAAAAACTTGCCGCCTAAAAAATGTAGAGTCCTGCCAATTTGCAGGACTTTTTTATTTCTATTATCACAAATTTTATTTTTTTTATTAATTTTTTTTAAATTAATACTTTGCAGAACCCTTTGCCATAAAGGATTTCATGGATTCTTCCGCAGTTGTTGACAACTACTATAAATTTTTCTTTTCAAGAATTTTGTTGATTTAAGTTTTCCATTACCTTTGCCATCCCGAAAAACGGGGTAGTTCTTTATTTAAAGCCAAACAGACCAACTCGCGGAGCAATCGGAAGGTCGTGGAAATAGATAAAGTAAAAGTTCTTTTAAAAGTAAATTATAAAAGCCGAAGTAGCTCAGCTGGTAGAGCAGCTGATTTGTAATCAGCAGGTCGGGGGTTCGATTCCCTTCTTCGGCTCAGAGGGCAGTTTCCAGAGCGGCCAAATGGAACAGACTGTAAATCTGTCGTCTTAGACTTCGGTGGTTCGAATCCACCACTGCCCACTTAGTTCTTTGTATTAAATTTTTAGAAGTAGAATAATAAATTATAGTCGAGAACACTACTATCTTTGTTATCCTTAATTTAAAATATTGCGGAAGTAGCTCATTTGGTAGAGCGATAGCCTTCCAAGCTATAGGTGGCCAGTTCGAGCCTGGTCTTCCGCTCTCTTTTAGTTTGGAGTTTTTAGTTTAGTATTTGAAGTTAAATAGAAACTGAAAATTGCAGACTTAAAACTCTCTGACTGAGTATGCCGTTGTAGCTCAGTGGTAGAGCACTTCCTTGGTAGGGAAGAGGTCGTGAGTTCGATTCTCACTAACGGCTCAGGGTTTTGTGAAAATGAAATGATAAAAAATAAATATTATATTGTTAAATAACAACTTTTTAATTTTAAAACACAACTAAAAAACAAATAAAATGGCAAAAGAAAGCTTCTTGAGGGATAAGCCCCATGTTAACGTTGGTACAATTGGTCACGTGGATCATGGTAAAACAACCTTGACTGCCGCCATTACAATGATCTTATCTAAAAAAGGTATGGGTAATGTGGCTAAGAAATATGATGAGATTGATGGTGCACCCGAAGAAAAAGAACGCGGTATTACAATTAATACTGCACACGTTGAATATCAAACTGCAAGCCGTCACTATGCGCACGTTGACTGTCCTGGTCACGCCGATTATGTAAAGAACATGATTACTGGTGCTGCTCAAATGGACGGAGCTATCCTGGTAGTTGCTGCTACAGATGGTCCAATGCCTCAAACAAGAGAGCACATTTTGTTGGCTCGTCAGGTAGGTGTGCCTCGTATGGTTGTTTTTATGAACAAAGTTGACCTTGTTGAAGATCCTGAATTATTGGAATTAGTAGAAATGGAAATCCGTGAATTATTAACTAAGAACGGATTTGATGGTGATAACACACCAATCATACAAGGTTCTGCAACAGGAGCTATGGCTGAAGATCCAAAATGGGTTGCTAAAATTGATGAATTGATGGATGCTGTAGATTCTTACATTCCATTGCCTCCACGTCCGGTTGATCAACCTTTCTTGATGAGTGTTGAAGACGTGTTCTCTATCACTGGTCGTGGTACTGTTGCTACAGGTCGTATCGAAAGAGGCCGTATCAAAGTTGGTGAAGCTGTAGAAATCGTTGGTTTAATGGATGCTCCTTTGAATTCAACTGTAACAGGTGTTGAAATGTTCAAAAAATTATTGGATCAGGGTGAAGCCGGAGATAATGCAGGTTTATTATTACGCGGTATTGAAAAGAAAGATATCCGTCGTGGTATGGTAATCGTTGCTCCAAAATCAATCACTCCGCATACTGAATTCAAAGGTGAAGTTTATGTATTGAGTAAAGATGAAGGTGGACGTCACACTCCATTCTTTAACAAATACCGCCCTCAATTCTATTTCCGTACAACAGACGTTACCGGTGAAGTTACTTTACCAGAAGGAACAGAAATGGTAATGCCTGGCGATAATATCAATTTGCAAGTTAAGTTGATCCAACCTATCGCTATGGAAAAAGGTTTGAAATTTGCAATTCGTGAAGGCGGTAGAACTGTAGGTGCTGGTCAGGTTACAGAAATCTTGAAATAATCAAGAACAATCTCTTTTCGTAAGAAAAGAAAACAACATATATTCGAAAGTCTTTGGTCAATGTAAATTAAATAACTTTGACCGGAGACTTTTGATTCATACGGGCATAGTGCAACGGTAGCATACGGGTCTCCAAAACCTTTGATCTGGGTTCGAATCCTAGTGCCCGTGCGGAGTAATGTTTACTGATTTTTTTGTTTGTAACTACCTATCAATAAACAATCAAATCATTAAACTAATAAACCAAATAAAATGAATAAGATTTCAACGTATTTCAAAGAAAGTTACCACGAGTTGGTAGAAAAAGTTAGTTGGCCAACATGGTTGCAATTGCAGCAAAGTACTGTAATTGTTTTGGTAGCAACTGTTATCATCACAACAATGGTTTGGCTAATGGATTTCAGCAGTAATCAATTGCTGAAATTGATTTATTCACTTTTTAAGTAATTGAGTAATGGAAGTATCATCAGAAGTTTTAGATGCAATCGTTGCCCCGCAACCGGAAACAAAATGGTACGTGTTGCGTGTAGTGAGTGGCAAGGAACGCAAGGTAAAAGAGTATCTTGATAAAGATATTCAGCGCAGCGGATGGACAGAGGTAATAAAACAAGTGTTTCTTCCGATGGAGAAAGTATATAAAGTGCAGAACGGTAAAAAGGTGATGCGCGAAAAAAATTATTTTCCCGGTTATGTGATGATGGAAGTATTGGACGGAAAATTAAATGATGATATGGTGCAACATATCAGTAACATCAGCAACGTGATGCATTTTCTTACTGATGGAAAAGGTTCAAAGGGAAATATCATTTCATTGCGCAAAAGTGAAGTGAACAAGATGTTGGGTAAAGTTGATGAAATGAATGATCAGGGTGTTACCATGAGCGAGCCATTCATTGTTGGAGAAACCATCAAAATTATTGAAGGGCCTTTCAATGATTTCAACGGAGTAATTGAAGAAGTAAATGATGAAAAGAAAAAATTAAAAGTAACCGTAAAAATATTCGGACGCTCCACACCTGTTGAACTGAGCTATATGCAGGTAGAAAAAATGAGTTAGTTTTTATAAGATTTATTTCAAATCCCGCTTTTGGCGGGATTTTTTCTTTGTAACCCTTTGCCGTTTCCTGTCAAACCCTTACCTTCGCCGTCCCAAAAAGTTCTTTAGAAAAAGAATGATTGATCTTGGGAGTCTCGCCTAAGGCGAGACGCTATCACCAATTAAATCGTAAATAATGGCAAAAGAAATCTCCGGCTACGTGAAGCTGCAGGTGAAAGGCGGTCAAGCCAATCCTGCTCCTCCGGTAGGCCCAGCACTCGGTTCAAAGGGTGTGAACATTATGGAGTTCTGCAAACAATTCAATGCAAGAACTCAGGATAAAATGGGAAAAGTTGTTCCTGTTTTGATCACCGTTTATTCTGACAAGTCTTTCGACTTCGTTATTAAAACTGCACCAGCTGCAATTCAATTAATGGAAGCAGCAAAAATTCAGAAAGGTTCAAAAGAAAGTAATCGTGCAAAAGTTGGTAAAGTAACATGGCCTCAGGTTGAAGCTATCGCTAAAGACAAGATGCCTGATCTGAATTGCTTTACTATTGAAAGCGCAATGAAAATGGTTGCCGGTACTGCACGCAGTATGGGACTGACTCTTGAAGGTAAAGCCCCCTGGGAAAATTAATTTATTCACCCGTAAAACTTTTTAAAAATGTCATTGACTAAAAAAAGAAAAGCAGCAGAAGCTAAGGTGGATAAAAATAAAAATTATTCCCTGAAAGAAGCTTCACAATTAGTAAAAGAAATTAACTGTACAAAATTCGACAGTTCTGTTGATTTGCATATTCGTTTAGGTGTTGATCCTAAAAAAGCAGACCAGCAAGTTCGCGGCACAGTAAGCCTGCCACATGGTACAGGTAAAACAAAAAAAGTATTGGTTTTATGTACTCCTGATAAAGAAGCTGCTGCAAAAGAAGCAGGCGCTGATTTTGTTGGATTAGATGAATTCATTACAAAAATTGAAGGCGGTTGGGTTGATGTGGATGTGATCATTGTAACACCTTCGGTAATGCCTAAGATTGGTAAATTAGGTAAAGTATTGGGACCTCGTAACTTGATGCCTAATCCTAAAACAGGAACAGTGACTAATGATGTTGCTGCAGCTGTTAATGAAGTGAAAGGTGGTAAGATCGCATTTAAAGTTGATAAAGCAGGTATTGTTCACGCTTCAATTGGCCGCGTATCTTTTGCAGCCGATAAAATTGCTGAGAACAGCCACGAATTATTAAATGCTATTCTTAAATTAAAACCATCAACTGCAAAAGGAATTTATTTAAAAGCAGTTAGCATGGCCAGCAGCATGAGTCCAGGAATTGCATTAGACACAAAATTAATATCAAACTAAATCCTGGTGATTCCGATCCCGCCTGATGCTGGACGGAAGATGACCCGGGTTTCATAAAAATTTAGTTATGACTAAAGAACAAAAAAATGAAGTGATCGAAGTTCTCAAAGAGAAATTCTCACAATACAATAATTTCTACATTACTGATACCGAATCTTTAACTGTAGAACAGGTTGGTAAATTGCGCCGTGCTTGTTTTGATAAACAAGTAGAAATGAAAGTGGCTAAAAACACTTTGATTAAAAAGGCATTGGAATCTTTGGATGGAGAAAAATATTCAGGCATTTATGAATCTCTTCATAATGTAACTGCATTATTATTTTCTGAAAATCCGAAAGAACCGGCTTTAATTATTTCATCTTTCCGTAAATCAAGCAATGGTGAAAAACCTGTTTTAAAAGCAGCATTCATTAACGGAGAAGTTTACAGCGGCGATAATCAATTGAAAGCGCTTACACAAATCAAGACTAAGAACGAATTGATCGGTGAAGTGATCGGTTTATTGCAATCTCCTGCAAAACGTGTATTGGCTTCATTGTTGCACCATCACGAAAAACAGGCAGAAGTTGCAGTTGCTGAATAATTAAGTATTTAATTATCTTAAATAAAACACCCAGGCCTGAGGGATAATAAAGGCAAATTTTTTTAAAACCTCCGCCGGAGCAATTGCAATGAAGGCGGAAAAAATTTAAATAATATGGCAGACGTAAAAACATTAGCCGAACAATTAGTTGGCTTAACAGTAAAAGAAGTACAGGAATTAGCAGATGTATTGAAAACTCAATACGGTATCGAACCAGCAGCTGCTGCAGCAGTTGTAGTTGCTGCAGGTGGTGACGGTGGCGGTGCTGCTGCTGCTGAACAAACATCATTTGATGTTATTCTGAAAAGCGGTGGTGCAAGTAAATTAACTGTTGTTAAAATAGTGAAAGAATTAACCGGTCTTGGCTTGAAAGAAGCTAAAGATTTAGTTGATGCCGCACCAAAAGCAGTTAAAGAAGGGATTTCTAAAGCTGAAGCCGATGACTTGGCCGCTAAGCTGAAAGAAGCCGGTGCTGATGTTGAAATCAAATAATCAGGCTACTTCTTAATATTATAAGCCCTGCGGTATCGCGGGGCTTTATTTTGTTTTGTGATTTACGTAATAAGATGCTGTCAAAATTTGATTTTGTCATTCCGTCGCATTCCGTACTTTTGCAGTCCTTTTAATTTAGGGCTAATTAGCAGTGGATAGTTCGGTTATTGGTCATTAAATTCCGATTTATCTTTTTTTCAGGCATTGAGAACAAAAAGTTCTCTTCATTATTTAGCTAAAACCGGTTTTAAAAATACTATGTCAACAACAACATTGAACAACAGGGTCAGCTTTGGTAAGACAAAACACTTGGCTGAAACTCCTGACCTGCTCGACATTCAGTTACAATCTTTCAGAGAGTTCTTTCAATTAGAAACTACGCCGGATAAGCGTAACAATGAAGGATTATTCCGTGTGTTCAAGGATAATTTTCCTATAACAGATACACGTAATATTTTCGTGCTGGAGTTTCTAGATTATTTTATCGATCCTCCACGCTATTCAATTGAAGAATGTATGGAACGCGGATTAACTTACGCGGTTCCCCTGAAAGCTAAACTTCGTTTAAGTTGTAACGATGAAGAACATGTGGATTTTCAGACCATCGTACAGGATGTATTCTTAGGAAATATTCCGTACATGACACCACGTGGTACTTTTGTTGTTAATGGCGCCGAACGTGTTGTTGTATCTCAGTTACACCGTTCTCCTGGTGTATTCTTTGGTCAATCAACACATCCAAACGGAACAAAGATTTATTCTGCCCGTGTCATTCCTTTTAAAGGTGCGTGGATGGAGTTTGCTACCGACATTAATAATGTGATGTATGCTTACATCGACCGTAAGAAAAAATTCCCTGTAACTACTTTATTGCGTTCCATCGGTTTTGAAACAGATAAAGATATTCTGGAATTATTCGGAATGGCCGATGAAGTAAAAACAGACAAAAAATTATTAAAAAACCATATTGGAAAAAAATTAGCTGCACGTGTATTGCGTACATGGGTAGAAGATTTTGTTGATGAAGATACAGGTGAGGTTGTAAGCATTGAGCGTAACGAAATTGTGTTGGAACGTGATTCTGTTTTAGATGAAGCTGCTATCGATACCATTATTGAAATGGATGTTAAGAGTGTGTTCATCCAGAAAGAAGATGTTGGCGGTGATTATGCAATTATCTATAACACATTAAATAAAGATACTTCGAACAGTGAGTTGGAAGCGGTGCAGCACATCTATCGCCAGTTGCGTGGTGCTGATGCTCCTGATGACGAAACGGCAAGAGGTATTATTGATAAATTATTCTTTAGTGATAAGCGTTACGATCTTGGAGAAGTGGGGCGTTATAAAATCAACAGGAAGCTTGGTTTGGATTACCCGATCACTAAAAAAGTTTTAACCAAAGAAGATATTATCTCGATCATTAAGTATTTGGTTTTATTGACCAATGCAAAAAGTGAAATTGATGATAT
>JAGWPQ010000693.1 GCA_028877045.1 Bacteroidota bacterium
ATGGTTGGGATGTTTTGGATTGACTGAACCAAATTATGGAAGTGATCCATCGAGCATGATAACTAAAATTAAAGATGCTGGTGATCATGTTATTTTAAATGGTGCAAAGATGTGGATCAGCAATGCGCCGTTTGCCGATATTGCTGTGGTGTGGGCAAAAGATGAAAAAGGAATTGTAACCGGATTAATTGTCGAACGTGGTATGGAAGGATTTACCACACCAACAACACATGGCAAATGGAGTTTGCGTGCAAGTGCAACAGGCGAATTGGTTTTTGATAATGTAAAAGTTCCGAAAGAAAATATTTTACCGAATGTGAAAGGATTGAAAGGTCCGTTGGGCTGTTTAACCAAAGCACGTTACGGCATTGCATGGGGCGCCATTGGGGCAGCAATGGATTGCTATGATACTGCATTGCGTTATTCGAAAGAAAGAATTCAGTTCGATAAACCTATTGCCGGATTTCAGTTACAGCAAAAAAAGCTGGCAGAGATGATCACCGAAATTACCAAAGCACAATTATTGGTTTGGCGTTTGGGTGTGCTGATGAGTGAAGGAAGAGCAACACCGCAACAGGTAAGTATGGCTAAAAGAAACAGTTGCGAAATAGCAACAAATATTGCACGTGATGCACGACAGATGTTAGGCGGCATGGGCATTACAGGCGAATACAGTATCATGCGGCACATGATGAATCTGGAAAGTGTGATCACATACGAAGGCACACACGATATTCATTTATTGATAACCGGTATGGATGTTACAGGATTAAATGCATTTAAATAATATGGTTAAAATTGTTGAGCACGGTTTACAACACGAACAGGATGTGGTTGATCTGATATTGAATATTCAACAAAACGAATTTGGTGTTCCCGTTACTTTAAAAGATCAGCCTGATCTGTTGAAAGTAAAAGAATTTTATCAGCAGGGCAATGGAAATTTTTGGGTGGCTGTTGAAGATGAAAAATTAATCGGAACAATTGCATTGGTTGACATGAAAGATGGAAATGTGGCACTCAGAAAAATGTTTGTGGAAGCAGCAAGCCGTGGAAAAGAAAAAGGTGTGGCTGCACTTTTATTGCAGAAAGCATTTGATTGGTGCCATGATAGAAAAATACAAAATATTTATCTGGGAACGGTGGAAGTATTAAAAGCATCGCACCGGTTTTATGAGAAGAATGGTTTTGTAAGAGTTGATGCAAATGACCTGCCCATAAGCTTTCCAAGGATGCCGGTGGATACTATTTTTTATCAGTATTCGTTTGTGAAGTAATAAAATAAATTATCGGGATGAAAATATTTTTGATCGGCATGATGGGCAGCGGCAAAAGTTTTTGGACCAAACAATTGGCCCAGAAATTAAAATGTGGCGGCTATGATCTGGATTTTTTAATTGAATCGAGCGAAGAAAAAACAATTGGCGAGATTTTTGCCGAAGATGGTGAGGAATATTTCAGAAAAACAGAAGCAAAAGTTTTACGCTGGTTTGGCGAGAAGAAAATATTTGTATTGGCAACAGGTGGCGGCACACCTTGTTTTCATGAGAATATGCAGTGGATGAATAAAAACGGTACAACCATCTGGATCGATGAATCTGTTAATGTTTTGGCAGAAAGATTAAGACCCGAAAAAGATCACCGTCCGTTAATAAA
>JAGWPQ010000694.1 GCA_028877045.1 Bacteroidota bacterium
AAGTCATTTCACTCAGGTTAAAACATTTACTTGCCGATAACATGCCAAATTGGTTGCCATGCACATCCATATCTGCAACAGATTTTACAACACTATCAGTCGCAAAGAAATTGGCTAAGGTATCGCCTGCTTTAAATTCGAATGATGGTTTGCTTTTTGATAATTTTCCTCCGTGACAAACACGGCACATATCTAAACTCTGTTGCCGTGTGAATGTTTTTGGATTAAGGATATATTGACCGATCTTTTGATCGGGATTTTTTGTATGAAATTCAACATGCTTTGCGCCGGGGCCGTGGCATCGTTCACAACTAATACCTAATACAATATCTGTTTTTGAAAATTCTTCGGGATATTTTTCAGCGTCAGAGATTTTATTAAAATAAGTACTGTGGCATTCCAAACAACGAGAAGTGATGGGGCGCCGGAAAATAACTTTATTGGAATAGCCGGGACTGTTAGACCACTGACCGGCAGATGTAAAATAAGTAAGGGGCAATTGAAATAAATTATTTTTATTCCAATACATAAATGTTTGTCCCCGTTTACCCGATCCAACAACAAAATCAAAAGGCTTGGCTGTTTTTTCGATGCCGTTCACATATTCAACCTGATATAAACTATCCTTTCTTTTTTCCATTGAAATGTAAACAGAAGGATTATAACTGAAAGTGTTTTTGCCCGCTTCGAAACTACCTTTGATATTTTTTTCGATCCCGATTTGCGAAGTAAGATAATGCGATGTTTTAATGTGTGCTTCATAAATATCTTTATGACATTTGGCGCAACTTAATTCGCCTGAAAACTGTTCGTATTTTACTGTTGAAATATATTTTGAATTTGTTTTCTCTTTATTGCTGCAGGTAATAAAAATAAAAACACACAGGATCATTCCTGAAACTATTAACACATACCGCGAAAGAAATATTTTCCTGATCATTGCAAATCGTTACATTAAAGTTCCGTCATCTTATACAACATAAAAAATATTTGTGCGAATAATAAAGGGCTGAAAAATATTTTCAGCCCTTCATTAAATTATATAGTTCTTGTTTTGGCTTTTTTACATTTTACCATTGTATAAAGCCGTAATTTCTGAAGCTGATAAAGCCTTACTATACATACGGAATTGGTCTAATCCACCATCCCATTGCATACCCCATCCCATATCTTTTACATGCCTGTTACCACCTATGTCAAGGCCGGTAATTTTACTTGCATCCATATTAGCAGCTCCGTGAGTTCCCCAACTTTGCTGATGAGGATTGGCAGTGCCATCAACGTAAAGTGTCAGTTTAGAAGTTGTGGCATCATACACAAAAACAATGTGATGCCAGTTGTTGTCCATTATCTTATATACCCTTTGGTCATCGGTAGAACTGTTTTTTACCCATTGAAACCAGTTATCAGCCATTTTAGCATCAACCACATCAACTTTTATGATGGCAGAATCATTAACTGTTCCCCAATCGAATAAACAGAACATAGATGATCCTCCTGTCCAATAGCCATTTGAAGAAGCTAAATGGAAAGCAAAAGATGCGTTACCCTGAGGAGCGCCGTTACGTTTTTCCCAAAACGAAATTGAAAAACTACTTGCTGTAGAAACAAAATCATTTGCGCTAGCATATTGAATTATTTTTGTGCCATCACCCTGTACCGCTTTGCCAGAAATACCGGCTATTTGAGTAAATGGATTAACTGATGGGAAATTAGCCCTGATACTATCCACTCCATTCATTAAAGGATTTGAAGTTGTTCCATCAAATGCCGTATAAAATTTTAACGGCCCACCCGGAGGGTTTGCATCTTGGGGATAAGCACCAAGAGCCGGTCTGTCTAATTTCTGACAGCTTGTTATCACCATAGCCAATACCAAAACGGTAAAAGCTGTTTGGGATATTTTTTTAATTAGATTCATAACAAACATTTTATTTGTGAAAATAATTTTTTAATCTTTTGCCTGTTTTGTCCAACAGGCAAAAGACTTTAGTTTCTTAATAATTAGGATTTTGAACTAATACACCACCCGATAAATTAATAGCAGGTTGAGGTATTGGATATAAAGCATTTCTTGGGGCATAACCCAATGGTGCAAGTACCGTATTGGCATCAATTCCATCGGCAGCAGGTGTCCACCTTACCAGATCATAGAATCGGTATCCTTCCATTGCAAATTCAAAACGACGTTCATTCTTAATAGCGGTACGCATTTGAGCCTGACTTGTAAATGGAATTGCAGGCAGAATAGAACTATTTCCACCCCTTGCTCTTGCTCTGATCTTTTCCAAATTAGCTGCTGCAGTTGCGCCATCGCCTAATTCGTTAGAAGCTTCTGCCAACATTAATA
>JAGWPQ010000695.1 GCA_028877045.1 Bacteroidota bacterium
CTGGAGCAGTTATGTTTTTATAAAAGCAAATTCATTAAGTAATGTTATCTATCCAAGAAAAGGAAGTAAAACTGATCTGGAATATGGTCTTGTTAATCGCCAATCGCAGGAATTACAATTTAGTTTGGGCAATAGACTCATTCAAAATACAGATTCATTAGGCATCGATTACAATCGTTACACTTATTTGAGATTGAATTCTGAAAATTATATTCCGCTAAACAAACGATTTAATTTTTTTACACAGGTACAGGCCGGGATTAATTTTGACAGAAGGATAGGCAATGTGGTCAATGCTTTTAATATTGGCGGCTTAACCAATGTGTACCGCAACCAAATAACATTTGCCGGTTTGGATGAAGGCACTATTTTAACCAACAGCGTTACTGCTTTACAACTTGGTTTGCGCTGGCAGTTGTACAACAACATTTACATTACAGGGAAATCGAATTTTGCATTTTACGATTTTATTGATAAAGATTTTATGCCTTCGAATGCAAAATTTTTATCGGGTTATGCAGTTTCGTTCGGCTATAATTTTATTTTAGGCCCATTGGAAATAAGTGCCATGTACTGCGATCAATCAAAATCTGTTTTGCCTTATATTAATTTGGGAATTTCGTTTTAAATTTTCTTCAACTTATAACTTATCACTTATAACTTTCAACTCATTTCTATAATCGTGTTGCAGATCTTCGTGCAAAACATAGATCGCCGCATTTATTTTTTTGATCTGCTGATTATATAAATTAGTCAACGCAGTGCTTTTATCAACAGGGATTTTCGCCAACTTGATATTCTTACAAAAATGAAGCAGCAATTCAGTTTCAACCAATTTAGAACCGGTATAACGAATATATTTATTTGCTGCTCTTAATATTTTACGCAAACTTTTTTTGGTGAGGTATAAATTAATTTGTGAGAGCTGTGCAAACTGTTCATCCATATCTATTTTTACCGATTGAATATAAGAAGCTTCATCGTGTGCTTCAAACAATAAATAAGTAAGCAATTCCTTATTTTCTTTTTTAAATCTTGCCAAACGTAAACAGAGTTCCAATAATTTTTTTGGAGAAGCTGCCATCAGTTCCTGTTTCAGTTCGTTGCTTGTTGCCGATTTCATGTAATAAAGTTAAGTGCCAATTTAACAGAACCCGATAATTACTCATTCAAAAAACAACATTATATTTGGGGCATTAAAATAATCATTATGGCATTTCATATCAACGATAAAAAGTCGGGAAAGCCCGGAAGCAATAATTCCAAAAATCTAAATGCCGGCGGTGGCTCTAAGTTCATTGCCAAGCCAAGCAAAGCCGTAGCCGCAACAAAGAAACCTATTAAAACAGGTGGTTCAAGAGGAAGTTGATTTTTATTTTGTAGCCAACTGAAGAATAAGAATGAAGCTGTCGTGTAGCCTGTACTGAGCTTGTCGAAGCATCGCACTCTTGTACGTTCTGATATTCTACTCGGTTTTTTATTTTGCTATAAACAGATCGCTCCTACGGAGCTAAATTAATATTCTGTCCTTTATTTGCTACAAACAGGTCGTTCCTACGGAACTTGTTTTTACAAAAGAATAAACGTTTTTTTATTTAGCTTCATCGGAACTAACTGTTTGCAGTAAAATTAAAAATAAAATGTTTCAGCTTTGTAGGGCAGTCTGTTTGCAGAAGAAAGCAAAAAGGACGACAATATTTAAGCTCCATCGGAGCTAACTGTTTGTAGCATTAAAATAAACGGGGATGTTTTAGCTCCGTAGGAGCGGCCTGTTTCATTCTAATTTATTTCGTTGGTGAAACAGCAACGATGGCGAGAATAAAAATGAAGCTTTACCGGCGTCGCATATTTGTACGCTTTGTTCTTTATTCAATTTGTATTTTGCTTATTGATAATCCAATAACTTTTTATACTCTTTTTTCCAATAAGCTTTATAATTAAAACTTTTATCAACGTCATAAGTACCAAAAGGCTTTTTAAGAACTAAATCTTTAACTTTTTTAAATAACTCTGAACTTCCATTAATACTCTTTTTGAGAATTATCTTTGTAATAAGGTCAGGATCTTTACAATTATAAAACTCTAATTCGAATAATTGATATTTTCTCAGTCCTTTGAAAGTATATAATGAAGAAGTTATTTGCCCGCACATTCCTTTGTATTCTTGAAAATCACAGAAAATATTTTTTGCAGTGTCAATCAAAAAAATATCATCATTTATTTCAGCTGTTGCAGAATCTATAAAATCCTTTTTACTATAGTTAAAAAAATAAACCTCTGAATTAAATCTTAATTCATGTATAATATCATTAAACCCATCTCTGTTTACATCTTGGTTACGATAAAAA
Organism: Bacteroidota bacterium; assembly: GCA_028877045.1. Lineage (GTDB taxonomy): Bacteria > Bacteroidota > Bacteroidia > Chitinophagales > Chitinophagaceae > CAIQDX01. The sequence continues at coordinate 2,349 of JAGWPQ010000695.1, forward strand.
TCCCCTTCATGATTCAATGGTTCAAATTCTATTCTTTTTAACCATTTCCCATTTGTTAACCGTTCTAAAGTTGCAGTGTTAATTCTTTTTCTTGTATTATTAATATGTACTATCCTGAACTTTATGTCGCTTTCAGTAAAAGTATCTATATAAGATGGACCGAAGGGTTTCATTTTGGAATTCCAATAAGGAATCCCTTTATAAAATAAGGTATCAATCTGGTTAATAATTGAAGTTGTATCGATTATTTCATGATGGTCATTTGCTTTTAAACCCTCAAGCCGATTCTTTAAATATTCGTTGTAATCAAAAGTAATTTTCCTAATCTTATTACTTTCTAATTCTGCAACATAAACAGCACCATGTTTGTCTACAGCAATAGCTTTGGGTTGATAAAAACTTGCTGAAGCAGCATCCCCATCATCGGAAGCATAGTCTCCATTTCCTGCTAATGTTGTTACAATGCCATCAGGAGTTATCATTCTAATTTTATTATTTCCTGCATCAGCAACAAATAAATTATCCTTAGAATCCATTGCCAAACCCTGTGGCCAATTAAACCCTGCTTTATTTCCTTTACCATCGGTTGAATCCTGGTTTCCGTTTCCCGCAAAAGTTGTTACTATTCCAGCAGGGGTTACTTTGAGGATTTTATTATTATAGGCTTCTGAAACATATACATTTCCTTTGCTATCTACAGCAACGCCAGAAGGAAAATCAAAATGTGGTGGCCTTTTCTTTGAATAAACATCAATCTTTTCTCCCAAAGCCGCTGCAAATGTATTCACAATTCCAGCATACGATATTTTACGAATTAATTGATTTCCATAATCAGCAACATAAATATTACTATTTGCATCCGATGCTATGCCACATGAATTCCAAAAAGTTGCATCAGTACCTTTTCCATCTTTAAAACTAAACATATCACCGCTACCAGCAAAAGTGCTTACGTGGCCATCAGGAGTAATTTTTCGAATCTTTTGAATATCGTCAACATATAAATTACCCTTCTTATCAAAAACTAATGCGTTAGGACCATAAAAGCCTGCTTCCAATAATATTCCATCTTTATATTTGCTTTCACCATTTCCTGCATAAGTACTTACAATACCAGTTGGTGTAATTTTTCGAATCTTTTGGTTTCCCAAATCTCCTATATAAACATTACCAGAATCATCTACTGCAATACCCTGAGGGTATTTAAAAGTAGCCTTTTTCGCCATACCATTTTTGCAACCTTCTTCACCTGTTCCTGCAATTGTAACTACAGTAATTCTATTATTTTGCCCATGACAAAGAGAGAATGCAAATAGAAGTAGAATAATTAACCCAAAACTTAAACAAAATTTATCGGATCTTATTTTTGTGGATACCTGCATCTTTTTAAATTGGTATTATTTTTTTGTTTACCCTCTATTCAAAACTATTTAAACATCCTAATTTATAAATAGAAACTTTTATCTTTTAAATGAAAAGTAATATTTCATAAATACAATTTCCTACTTTCCAACCCCAACTTTCCACCTTTTAACCCCAACGTTCTACTTCGCAAGTCCATCGTTGTACTTCAAAAGCCCAACGTTCTACTTCTGAAGTAGAAATTTTCACCTTTTAAGTCCAACGTTTCACTTCGGAAGTGAAAATTTTCACCTTTTAAGTCCAACGTCGGACTTCGGAAGTGGAAATTTTCACCTTTTAAGTCAATCGCTGGACTTCGGAAGTAGAAATTTTGGCTTCTTAAGTGGATGGGAGTACTTCAAAAGCAGAAAGGGGTACTTCGAAAGTACCCCCATCCACTTACTAACTACCCCTTCAAGCTTTGAAGTTGATTTGATTTGCTGCCATGAAAACGGGACCTTGAAGTGAGTGACACAACAGGCGATGCCATGAAATACAAAAGCCCGTCAAAAAAAAATAGAAATGCTGAGGCACAGGGGGTTCTTGATCCACATCGCATAACTTAATTCGTCACACAAAATTAATTTGCAGTTTAACCCCTATATTTGCCCCTCAAAATTTGAGCAGTGGCAACTAAATTTTCAAAAGAAACCTATCTCTACTGGTACGAGTTAATGCAACTCATTCGTCAATTCGAATTAAAGGCCGAAGAAATGTATAAAATGGCAGGAAAGATCCGCGGATTTTTCCACGCTTACATTGGCCAGGAAGCAATTGCAGCGGGCTGTATGACGGCTACCACACAGGAAGACCCATTTATTACCGGCTATCGCGATCATGGATTGGGATTGGCCAAAGGCATGAGTGCCAACGAATGTATGGCCGAATTGTATGGCAAAGCAACCGGATGCTCCAAGGGCAAAGGCGGCAGCATGCACTTTTTCAGTAAAGACCATTATTTTTTTGGCGGTCACGGCATCGTAGGCGCACAAATAGGCACCGGCGCAGGCCTTGCTTTTGCAGAGCAGTACAGAGGAACAAATAATGTTGTTCTTGCCTTTTTTGGCGATGGTGCCGCACGTCAGGGTATTTTGCACGAGTCGTTCAACCTGGCCATGTTGTGGAAATTACCCGTAATTTTTATTTGCGAGAATAATAACTATGCAATGGGTACTTCGGTTGAAAGAACATCGAACGTTATTGATATCTATAAATTAGCCGATGCCTACGAAATGCCTGCTGATAAAGTAGATGGCATGACCCCTGAAGCTGTTCATGAATCTGTTAGCCGTGCCGTGAAACGTGCAAGAGAAGGTGACGGTCCGACTTTGATCGAATTAAAAACATACCGTTATAAAGGTCATTCCATTTCCGATCCGCAGAAATACCGCAGCAAAGAAGAAGTGGATGAATACAAGGATCAGGATCCGATCAACAAAGTATTAAAAACAATTTTAGAAAATAATTTCGCTTCGCAGGAACAGATAGATGCCATTGATGCAAAGATCCATGCGTTGGTTGAAGAAAGTGTAACCTTTGCC
>JAGWPQ010000066.1 GCA_028877045.1 Bacteroidota bacterium
ATCATCTTCATTATTTCTGCAACATCTTGCAAAAAAAATGACATGGCTATTCCCGCACCTACTTTGTACGACTCATTAGGAGGAACTACACTTGTTGTGGATCCTAAAGGAAGCAGTGGAAGTACCATTGAAAAAGGACGTTTACTGATCCGTTCCATTATCGACAGTACCATTTTTGTTATCGCAGCTGATACTGCATTGAATGGGCATTTTACAGTTTTGTTATCTGAGGTTAAAATGAATAATCTCACAGGATTTATGGCACTAAGCAAAAATCTTACAGATTTTGTTGCAGTAGCAACAGGAGCTAAAGATTATACTTATGGCGGCAAATCAATGACAGCTGCACATGATCCTGCTCAGAACAGCAGAATGAATGGCAAAGCTGATAATAGTGATTTTAATGCCTTTGAAAATGATCTTGTTGCCGGTGCAGCAACGAATGGCGTTACTACAAGTAATCCTGCTTTGGTGAGTGTTGCAAAATTAGTTGAATCATTGAGGAAGCAAGTAGTTCAACAATAAACACGGTACATGATTTTTATCCAGTGTAGGATTATTTTATGAATTAATAATAATGAGAGGTAATATAAATATTTTAATGAAAAAATTTCCGTGTAATTATAATTTGACCTGTGAATAGTAATCATGAGAAGCATTTGTTATAATTGTTTTTTAAAGGCCTTATCTTTTTAGATAGGGTCTTTACTTTACTAAGAAAGTATTTTATACTTCTGCAATATTCAATAAGACTTCGGAATCATACACCAAAAAAACATTAAGCTATATATCCATTGTCTTGATCTTGTTCCTTGTCAAACCTTGTATCATGTATTTTGTTTATTGTTTATTTCCTCTCTCTTCCCTACCAGACTCACATCTTCTTGCTGTTTGCTTCGCCCATCCTTCGTTCGGTCCCGAAGCAAACAGCAAGAAGCCACGAACAAGGCAATAGCCAAACACGGCAAAGCTGTATGAGGAGTACCCGTCTATCCCAAGAATTAAGCAAAACGGCTCTTGGGATATAAAATGAGAATCAGACTTTGTTTGTATTTATTCGCGATCGTTTGTTACACTAATAAAATAAAAAGACGAGCAGAATATGCAACCGGACAAATTAGAATAAAACCGGCACAAGGTTCCCGACTTTGCCATCAGAGATAATTATTTAAATTGCGACAAAATTACAAATTGTTAAATACATTTATTATAGCAGGGGTTATACAAGCTTTTTTATTAGGCACTTTTTTCATTTTTCATCGTACTGAAATAAATTTACCCGCTCACCGCATCCTCGGGATTTTTTTTTGGTTACTGAGCATTAATTTATTTGCCGCCTCATTTTTTGTTTCGGGCAAATCATATCCTTATTCATGGCTTATTCGTATTCCCGAAATAATGCCCTTTTTATACCCGCCGCTTATATACGGTTTTACTTTCTCTATCATTTACCAAACTACTTTCTCAACAAAATATTGGACCATATTGATAGCACCTTTTTTTGCAGGGTTATTTATCTTATTACCTTTTTATTTACAATCTCCTGAAGAAAAGATCAAAGTTTATCAGTTAATGGTAAAAGGTATATATCCGTTTAGTTTTTATGTGCTTTTTATCGGCAAAGTGATTTATGGCGCTTTGATGATAGGCATTTCGTATTATACCATTATTAAATACCGGCGTATAATCAAATCAATATTCTCGACCTTGAAAGAAAAAGACCTCAGGTGGTTAGAATATGTATTAGCGTGTTTGCTTTTGGTTTGGCTGGTGACAACCCTCAGATTTTTCTTCCTGCATAGCAATATCTCTGTTTATATGCCTGCCACATTTATTACGGTGTTTATTTATGTTTTAAGCTATTTTACATTAAGCCAGAAAATTTTGTTAGACACCGGTGATTTAGAATTGTTGGGACAAATAAATACAGACAAAAACAGCACGAACGAAAAAAACGACATATCTGCTTCACAAACCCAAATAGATAAAAAGGAAGCTGAAGAAAAGTATAAACGCTTCTTCGAAACAACTGTTTCATCCAAAGCTTATTTGGATAAAGAATTCACATTGGGTAAGATGGCCACTTTAAGCGGCATAAGGGCAAATACGATCTCGGAAATTTTAAATAAGTATTATTCAATAAACTTTTACGATTTTATAAATAAACTCCGGGCTGAAGAAGTTAAGGAATCGTTAGAGTCGGGAAAATACCAATACCTAACTATTGATGCATTAGCCCAACAATGCGGGTTTAAAAGTAAATCTACTTTTTACCAAAGTTTTAAATCCCTGACCGGCAAAACACCTGCTCAGTTTAAAAAAGATCTTAAAAACAGTTAGTTTGTACGTCTGTACACAGCCGAACAAACAAAGCAGCATTATCAGTTTACATAAATCATCATTTGGTGTCTTTTTGTTGTACAATTTTTTTAAACAATAAAATTTCAAATGATGAAAACAGGAAAAACAATCTTAGCGCTTTTAGTATCTTTTATGGTTTTGAGCGCTTGTTCTAAAACTGCAGTAACCGCCGGCAGCACATCAGCCAATAACAGCAATAACGGAAATGATTCTACTGTTGTAACGGATACGATCACTATCGTTTCTACCCCCAATCCTAATATCTTTCCGCTATTATTGGCTTTAGCTGATAATCCTTCTTTAAAAGTGAAGATCATACCGGTTTCGGACGGAAGCGGTTTAACTTCAAACTTAATCAGCGGCGCAGCAGATGGCATGACCTCTATGAGTTATATTGCCGCTAAACAGGTAACCGATAATAAAGTACCTGATCTGCAAATTCGTTCAGTTGTTTATTGGAGCGGGTTTTATGAAATTGCAAAACCTACTGTTTCAAGTTTTAACGATTTACTGGGTAAACATCTTATTATAAGCGGACCGGTAGGAAATGGGAAAAATGGAGGGCCGGATATTATTTTCAGAGCAGCCATGAAAAGACTGAATATTAATCCCGATACAGATTTCCAATTAGAATATTTACCGTTGGCTGATGGAGTAAATAAAATATCAAATCAACAAGCTGATGCCATTTTATTGGCAGAACCTGCCGGAACCGGATTAGTACTTTCAAATATGATGAACATGAACAGGCTTTCAAAAGCCATCAACTTACAATCAATATTTACCGGTTATACACAGTGGGATGCGAATATAATGCCGGTGGGCGGATTAAGTTTTAAAAACAGTTCATTAACCGGCGTGGGAAAAAAGAATACGTTTGATGCAATGAAAACTTTATACGAACAAAAAGCAGTTCAAATAATGAATGGTGATATTAATGATGCGCAAAAGATCGCGGATATGTTTAATGCACTTTTTGGAAATGTACTTCCGCAAACATTACCGGCTCAGATAATCGTTACAGGAGTTAAAACAGGAAGTTTGGTGTATAAAAATAATTATTCTGTTCCTGCAATTCAAAGTGATTTGGATAAATGGATAGTAGAGTTGTTGGGAACAAGTCCCGGCAGTAATTTTTATTCTAATTAAATTATTAATGATTGGTTTAACCGGTGCAAGTGTTCCGGTGCGACACTTGCGCCTTTTTAATGCCCGGCTATTCGAAGATTTAAGCGATGCGGTTCTTTGGATATAAAATGAGAATCAGATTTTGTCTGTATTTATTCGCGATAGTTGTTTTCATTAACGAAATAAAAAGACGAGAAGAATATTAAGCTACACAAATTAGAATAAAACAGTTTGCTCCTACGGAGCTATGAAAAATACAACCCGTTCTTATTTTTTTATCAGCAAAAGCCGCGCCTGTATAATGGTGGCGGTTGCCTGAATGATACCCATGGTAATGAATAGAGTATTGAATGAAATATAATAAGTAATTAACCCACCAAC